>JAGRKS010000166.1 GCA_020442185.1 Hyphomicrobiaceae bacterium | reverse complement strand
GCGCCGGTCGACGATTCGACGCTGTCAGTGAATTCGGCCCACTATCTCGAAAACCATTTGCGACAGGTGATCGAGGAAATCGAGTTGCGCTCGCCCGTCCAGCTGATCGCGATCGGTATCGGACACGACGTCACGCGCTACTATCGCCGTGCCGTCACCATCACCGATCCGACGGAGCTTGCCGGCGCAATGACGGAAAAGCTGGTCGAGCTGTTCGAGGATCGGGCCTTCGGCCAGATGACGCGAACAGGTGGGATGAGGCCTCGGCGCCGGAAAGTGTGAGGTACCCCCGCCTCCGGCGTGCAGGCGGCAAGATTTGGTGGAGCGGAGGAGCCGAGGCATCGAACATCGTATCAACCTGATCGTCGCGGAACGTGCGACGCGATCCGCCGCGAGCGGCAACGGCAAGAAGGCCGGCCGCGACCTTGGATCGCTTCGTCGCCACAGGCGTTCGCGACAGCAGGCGATGCGGCGCGCGGCGGCGGCTGCGGCGTTGGTGACGGTTGCGATGTTTGGTGGACAGACCTCACCTGTCCACGCCGCAAAACAGTCGGCCAAGCCCGATACCTCGAAGAGTGAGACGAGCCCGCTGACGATCCGGGCGCGGCCGCTCTCGGGATTCTCGCGTGCCGATGGAAGCCGCGTCAGGTTCGGCGCGCTCGAGTGGCGCGGGGGCGTGGTGCTGACGTCGGACGACGCGAGGTTCGGCGGCTGGTCCGGTCTAGCCATCGACAAGGACGGCAAGCGGCTGCTCGCCGTTTCGGATGCAGGGACTTGGCTCGCAGCGGATCTGACCTATTCAGCCGGGCGCCTCGCCGGCATCGAGAATGCTCGCCTTGGTCCGCTGAAGGCGCGTGACGGTGGCCGTCTCAAACGGGATCGCGACCGCGACGCCGAGGCGATGGTGATTGTCGATGGCAGTCTGTCGCGCGGTCGCGTGATGATCGCGTTCGAACAGAACCATCGAATCGGCGCATTCGATGTGACGGCGGGCGCTATCGGTGCACCTGCGAGCTATCTCGCAATTCCGTCCGAGGCCCGCCGCATGCGATCGCTGAAGGGGTTCGAAGCGCTGACCATGCTGCGCGGGGGGAGATGGCGGGGCGGCCTGCTCGCGCTCGCCGAGCGGTTGCCCGACACGAAGGGCCGCCACTCCGGCTGGATCATGGCGCGCGGGAAGAACCATCGGCTCGCCATCGAGGATATCGGGGGATTCGACCTGACGGATGCCATCGGATTGCCGAGCGGTGACGTCGTGATCCTGGAGCGGCGATTTCGCTGGCTCGAAGGGGTCAAGATGCGGCTGCGCAGGTTCAAGGTGGCAGACATCGCACCCGGCGCGGTACTCAGCGGCGAGGTCCTGTTGGAAGCCGACATGACGTTTGAGATCGACAACATGGAGGCGCTTTCGGCGCATCGGGATGCGAATGGCGATACTATCCTGACCATCTTGTCGGACGACAACTTCAATGGGTTCCTGCAGCGCACGCTGCTGCTCCAGTTCGCGCTGCCGGGCGAGCGGCGCGAGGCGCGCGGCGACTAGAGCATCCGGTTTGTCGATGGCGTGCGAGCCAACCGCCCGGACAATCGGGCGGCTCTTGTGCAGCTTGCTGAATTAAGATGATTTTCTGCTTCGCGAGACGTGTCACCGGCCGCATGTGGACGAGCAGCGGTATAACGCCGGCGCAACAACGAGAATGGCGCCGACCCGAAAGGGCGCGGCGCCAGCTGTGGTGATTGGTTCAAGCTCTCGATGAGGCCGGCCGTCGAGGCATGTCCGCCCGTGCAGCCCGTGCAATCAGGGCGTCGTCAATCCAGCGCGGTCTCAGGCGCGGACGATCAGGCAGCCTTTTCGGTCGCCGTAGCGGCGGCCTTGCGCGCCTTCGAGATATTGCGCTTCAGCTTCAGGCAGCGCTCGGACAGCTCCTCGTCGCGGGCCTTTGCCAGGAAAGCATCGAGCCCGCCGCGGTGCTCCACCGTCTTCAGGGCGTGGGCGCTGACGCGCAAGCGGTAGCTCTGGCCGAGCAGATCGCTGATCAGCGTGACGTCGCACAGATTCGGGCGGAACTTGCGCCGCGTCTTGTTCTCGGCGTGGCTCTTGTTGTTGCCGGAGAGCGGCAGTTTGCCGGTCAGCTCGCACTTGCGCGTCATGTCAATACTCCTGGGTCGCGACTGCCGACGGGCCAAGGGCCGGGCGCGCGGAATTCCGATCTCGTTCGGGCAAAAGGCTGGTTGCCCGGCGAAGCGAGCCTCCGGGCAGATCGGCGCTTCTATAAGCGCAACCCCGCCAAGCGTCAAGCCGGGGAGCGACGCAGGGCCGGAGAATGGCGGCAATTCTACAGGACAGGGCCAGCATAGAGCGGCCGACCGGAAACGCGACGGTGCAGAACGCTTCCTTAACCATGATTGCCTAGGCTCGGGGTGTCTAAGTATTGACGCAAAAACCCATGAGTGTCCTTCGGGACTGGGGCCCGTGTAATTGGGGAAGTGAGTCATGTTCCTTGCGTTTCGTCCGCGCACCGCGCGCGCCGTCCTTGCCGCGTTTGCGGCGTCCGGCCTCGTTCTGGCCAGCACGGCGGGTTCCGCCGACGCCGCCGAGCGCGACTGGCCCCGCCACGTCACGGCGGCCTACAAGATCACCTTCAACGGCTTCGATATCGGCCAATTCCGCTTCGAGTCCCGCGTTTCGGGGCGCGAGTATACGCTGACCGGGGATGCCGAGATTTCGGCCCTGCTCGGTGCGGTTCGCTGGCGCGGCATCACGCGATCGACCGGTATCGTAGCGGGCGATCGGGTTACGCCGTCGACATTCGGCTTCGACTTCGCGTCCGGATCCAGAAACGGCACCGTGCGGCTGGGCTTCCGCAAGGGCAACGTCACGTCGATCAGCGCCAACCCGCCGTTTCCGGTCGCAGCCGACGAGGTTCCACTCGAGCGTACCCACCTCGCAGGTGTCGCTGATCCACTGAGCGCCGTCATGATGCTGACCCGTTCGGCAAACGGCGATCCGTGCGCGCAAAAGCTGCCGGTTTTCGATGGAAAGCAGCGGTTCGACCTCGTCTTGACGCCGCGCGGCGAACGTGTCCTTCCGGCGCGTCGCCAGGCCGGTGACGCGGCCCAGCCCGAGGTCCTCAGGGTGTGTGGCGTCCGCTACGCGCCGATCGCCGGGTATCGTCCGAACGGCGAGACCGAGGCTATGGCCCGCAATCCGAATATCGAGATTGCCTTCAGACAGGTGCGTGGGGCCGGCCTCTTCGTACCGCACGACATTTCAATTCCGACGGGCGTCGGACCAGCGGTTCTGACGCTGGAACGGATGGATATCCGGAAATCTAACAGCGATCAGATTGCCTTCGTGAACTGACGGCAAGACCTGCGACATGGCGGGGCGGCGATGCCGCTCCGTCGCGTCTCGCAAAGCGTTTGTCCCACGAAAGCCTTGATCTCGGCCGAGCCCAATGCAATTGCAAGGGCCGAAGCATCAGGAGCCTCAGACGAATGGGCAGCGACCTCGAAGCCCGCATCCGCCATGTGACGGCGGTGCTCGGCCCGACCAACACCGGCAAGACACATCTCGCGATCGAGCGGATGCTGGGCCACGACAGCGGCATGATCGGCTTGCCGTTGCGGCTCCTCGCGCGAGAGATCTACGACAAGGTCGCGAGCCGCGTTGGCGCCGACAAGGTGGCGCTGATCACCGGCGAGGAGAAAATCCGCCCGGAACGAGCGCGCTACTGGATCGCCACCGTCGAGGCGATGCCGCGCGACATCGACGTCGATTTTCTTGCCGTCGACGAAATCCAGTTGTGTGCTGATCCAGAGCGCGGTCACGTGTTCACCGACCGGCTTCTGCATGCGCGCGGCCGCCAGGAGACGTTTCTGCTTGGCGCACAGACGATGCGCGAGGCGATCTCCGACCTGATCCCCGGCGCCAACTTCGTCTCCCGGCCGCGGCTCTCGAAGCTGACGTATGCGGGTGAGAAGAAGATCACGCGGTTGCCGGCGCGCACCGCTGTGGTCGCGTTCTCGGCCAACGAGGTCTACGCGATCGCTGAGTTGATGCGCCGTCAACGCGGCGGAGCAGCCGTCGTCATGGGCGCGTTGAGCCCACGGACGCGCAACGCCCAGGTCGAACTCTACCAGTCGGGCGATGTCGATTTCCTGGTCGCGACGGACGCCGTCGGCATGGGGCTCAATCTCGACGTCGATCACGTCGCGTTCGCGGCGGTGCGAAAGTTCGATGGCCAGAACCACCGCAATTTGACGCCGTCCGAACTCGGCCAGATTGCCGGCCGCGCCGGCCGGCACATGAACGACGGGACGTTCGGCGTCACGGCCGGCGTCAACGGCCTCGACAACGAGATGGTCGAGCGCCTCGAGAACCACAATTTCGAGAGCGTCCGCACGTTGCAGTGGCGCAGCCGCACCCTCGATTTCTCGAGTCTCGACGGACTGCGCGAAAGCCTGCGCCAGATCCCGAACGAGGTGCGTCTCTCGCGGGCGCGCATGGCCGACGACGTCGAGGCTCTCGAGGCGCTGGCGCGCGATCCCGAGGTCGTCGACAAGACGAAGGGGCCGGCAGCGGTGTCGCTATTGTGGGACGTTTGCCAGCTCCCCGACTACCGCAAGATCTCGGCGACCGCGCACGCCGATCTCGTGTCGACGGTGTTCAAGTTTCTGCGCAGTGCCGATGAACGCATCCCGGAAGATTGGTTCGCCAAGCAGGTTCAATTCGCGGACCGGACCGACGGCGACATCGATACGCTCGCCAACCGCATCGCCCATATCCGCACGTGGACGTTCGTCGCAAACCGTTCGAACTGGCTCAAGGACCCGGGCCATTGGCAGCAGCGCACGCGTGTCATCGAGGATCAGCTGTCCGATGCTTTGCACGAGTGCCTGACGCAGCGCTTCGTCGATCGCCGCACGAGTGCCTTGATGAAGGGCATGCGCGATAAGGAGGAACTCAACGCCGAGATCCGCGATGATGGCGCGATCGAGGTCGAAAACCACTTCGTCGGCAGGCTGAAGGGCTTCCAGTTCTGGCCGGATACCAACGCCGAGGACATTCACGGCAAGGCGACGCGGCATGCGGCGGCACAGGTGCTCTCACGAGAGCTTGCGATGCGCGCGCGCCGTGTTGCTGCGGCCAAGGCCGATGCCTTCAAGATCTCGCGCAATGGCCGCATCCTCTGGCGCGACGAGGAGATCGCGAAGCTCGAGCCGACGGAAGACGTTTTGAAGCCGACGGTCGTGCTGATGGTCGACGAGCATCTTTCGCCGCCCGATCGCGAGAAAGTCCAGGCCCGCCTCGATCAGTGGATCAGCGAGGCGGTCGGCGAGCGCTTGAAGCCGCTCGTCGATCTCGGCAAGGCCGAGGATATCGCCGGGCTGGCACGCGGCATCGCGTTCCGGCTTCAGGAGAGCCTCGGCATCCTCAGGCGCGAGGTGGTCGCCGAGGAGATCAAGTCGCTCGATCAACCCGCCCGCGCCGGTCTGCGTAAGCATGGCGTCCGTTTCGGTGCCTTCCACATCTATATTCCGCAGCTCCTGAAGCCGGCGTGCGCGGATCTGACCTTGTCGCTGTGGGCGCTGAAGCACGCTGGCGAGCACGGCCTCAGCCTGGAGGCGTTGCCGGAACCGCCGCGTCCGGGTTTGACGTCTGTGATCGCCGACCCGCAGGTGCCCGAGGCGTTCTATCGCGCCTACGGATTTCATGTCTGCGGCCCGCGCGCGGTGCGCATCGACATACTGGAACGGCTCGCCGATATCATCCGTCCGCTTCTCGCGTGGCGACCGGGACCGGCAGGCAGTGAGCCGCCGAACGGCGCGACCGGCGATGGCGGTTTCACGATCACGCCCGAAATGATGTCGATCCTCGGATGCTCGGTCGATGAGTTGGGCCAAGTGCTGAAGGCGCTGGGCTTCTGGCTGGAACGCAAGCCGGTGCCGAAGCCGGTGCAGCAGGCGGTTGCCGCAACGGAACCCGCCGCTGAGGCGCCAGCGGTTGCGGCGCCCGAAGACGCTGCTCCAGGCACCGTGGTCGAGGCTGCCGCTAGCGACGGTGCAAGCCCAGCCGTCGAGACGGCAGAACCGCAGGCGACGCAGTCGGAGGAAAAACCCGTTGCGGCCGCCGAGGCCGAGCATGAACCCGCGAAGCCCGAGGACGCCACCGCCGCCAACTCCGCCCCGCTAGCGGAACTCGAGCCTAACGCGGCGCCCGCGGTCGAAGTTGCAGCCGAGGCCGCGACAGAAGCAGTGGAAACGCCAACTGCGAGCGAGCCGCAATTCATCGATGTCTGGCGTCCTCGCCGGCACAAGTCCGAGCGCGACCAGCGCGAGCGCCGTCGCGGGCGGCGCGGCGGGCGGCCGCAGCAGGGGCACGGCACAACGCGCGTCGGGAGTGGCGAAAGCATCGTCGTGGCACCGTCGGCGGTCGCAGGTGACGCGCCAACTTCGTCGCCGGATGCGACAGCCGGGGCTGGAGCCGAGGCCGGCGATGGCGCGCGACAGGGTCGCGACAACGATCAGCGCCGGAGCGCGCGCCCCGGGCGAGGCCAAGGCAGGGACCAGCGCCGAGGCGATCGCGACGGTGGGAAGGCCGAGGGCCAAGGGCCGGGCCAGAGACGAGAGGGCCAAGGGCCTCGCCCCGGCGGTAAGGGGCAGGGGCCACGCCATGGCGGCAAACAGGATCGTGACAATCGCGGCGAGCGCCGTCGCGACGAGCCGCGCCGGCCGCAAGTCATCTCGGCTGGGCCGCGTAAATCCGCGACGGCAGATCCCGACTCGCCGTTTGCGGCGCTCGGGGCGCTGAAAGAAGCGCTCGAGAAGAAGTCGAAGGAGCGCGCGCCGTGATCTCGGCGGCACGAGCGGCTGATGAAGACGACGGTGATGCGACCGACGACGACGAAGGTTCCGGCGGCCCGGTGGAGCAGCGTTCAGGCGTCGCCGCAGGTGGAACGCAGCGTATCGACAAGTGGCTCTGGTTTGCCCGCGTCGTCAAATCGCGGACATCCGCGGCGGGGCTCGTGACATCGGGGAAGGTGCGCGTCAACCGTGCACGTATCGACAAGCCCGCCCACACGCTGAAGACCGGTGACGTCGTGACGGTGACCGTGGCGCGCCGCGTGCGCATCCTCAAAATGATCGCGCCGGGTCATCGGCGGGGGCCGGCGGCCGAGGCGCAAACGCTCTACGAGGATCTGTCGCCGCGTTTGACGCCGACGGCTGCAAATTCACCCAGGGCGGATGGGGTGACGCGCGATCCTGGCGCTGGGCGCCCGACCAAGCGCGACCGCCGCCAGATCGATAATCTGAGACAAAGGGGTAGATAGGTCTCGATGGCGGCGCTGCACGCGCGCCAAGGCATCACTTCCGCCGGTCGCGGGAGACGATCGGTCGACTACACGTTCACAATGCTTTTTCTGGTGGCGCTGGCGGCAACAATGCTAGCAAGACGGAAAATCGACGCCTCGCGGGCGCGGGACTTGCTGACTACCGCATCGAGATTATAAAAACCTCGCACCGCGATTCAGACTGGACATGAGCAGATGACCTACATCGTCAACGACAAATGCATCAAGTGCAAGTACACCGATTGTGTTGAGGTTTGCCCCGTCGATTGTTTCTACGAGGGCGCCAATATGCTTGTGATCCACCCCGACGAATGCATCGATTGCGGCGTCTGCGAACCGGAGTGCCCGGTCGAGGCGATCAAGCCCGACACGGAGCCGGGTCTCGAGAAGTGGCTCGAACTTAATCGCGACTATGCGGACAAGTGGCCGAACATCACCGCCAAGAAGGACGCTCCGAGCGACGCCGACACCTACAAGGACATGGAAGGCAAGTTCGAGAAGTTCTTTTCGGCCGAGCCTGGCGAAGGCGACTGAAGCCGGCCGGTGCTCACGAAAACAGCTCAATCCATGGAAAAGCGCTGCCGCCGGCAAATGACGGAAGGCGGCGGCGCCTCGCCTGTCGATCTGCATACCGACACACCCATGGGCGACGTGGGTGAATGTCTGGCTCGGCGACGCCCAGCCGGGGGATGTCCGGGCAACCGGCTGAAGGACATCGCTTGCCCGGCGAGCGGTCGGCTGAACCATCGCGGTAGGCGCAGATATGCCGGGGACGCGGCCGCGCGGCTCGGTTGATGCGCTGCCGAAGCCATAACGATCCGATCTACGATTATTCCTCCCCGGCCGCCGGCGCTGCGCGGGCCTGCCGGTCCGTCGGAACGCAATTCGACGCCAGCGCACGCAGCGCACCCGATCCTGCGACAACTTGTATCGACTTGACCGCCACACCGGAAGTGCGCCGCGCAAACACGTGCGGGTGGACTCGGGATTTCCCGAGGCGATCCATGCTGCTATGCGAAAAGCGATTGATGTTGGTGCGAAAAATTAAGCGCTTGAAGCCTGGATCGAGCGCCCCCACTTCATTTTGCGTGAAGAATATGTTACAGTGTTTGAAGATGTGGCGTGGGCAACACGAATTGGGAGTTGTGTGTGGCTGTAGAGATGCAGGCCAATACAACCAAGATGTATCGCAGCCGTCAACCGATAGTTTGACGCCGAGGGATGGTTGAACGAGCGAGCATTATCTCAAGCATCAGGTCGTGCAACTGGTCGTTCGCAAAGCGAACCAAGCCAAGCGGCGGCCGAAGTTCCACCGGTACGACGGTTGCAATGCCGGCGTGCTGGTGTTTTGCGCCGAGGGCCGGGCTCCGTTTCAGCGGGGTCTTCCTCCTTCGGTGTGCTCGAGGCAGCGGACAGGCCGATGTCCGAGTTTTGTATGGAAGAGTGAGACGACGCTAATGGCTCAGAAAAAGAAGCAGACCAAGGTGCAGTCCGTCAAGGCAGCGCCGCGCGCGGCGAACAAGGCCACCACGAAGGCCAAGTCGGTTGCGGCGTCCAAACCGTCAAAGTCTGTCAAAGCGAGCGTGTCACAAGCCGTCCCCGCAAAGGGTGCGAAGACAGCGGCGGCAAAGCCGGCGGTGAAGAAACCCAATGCCGCGAAAGCTGGTGCAGCGAAACCAGCAACGCCCAAGGCTGGCTCGGTGAAGGCTGGCTCGGTGAAGGCTGGCTCGGTGAAGGCGGCCCCCGCCAAGGCGGCATCGGCCAAGCCTGTGCAGGGCAAGCCTGTCCAGGGCAAGTCTGCTATCGCCAAGGCGACGGTGGCCAAGGCGAAGCCTGATGTCGTCGCCAAGGACAAGAAGCCGGCTGCCAAGCCCGTCGCGAACGCCAAGGCGGCGCCCGCCGCGAAAGTCGCGGCTCCGGTCGAGACGGTGAAGGCCGCCGCGCCTCATGCAGCGGCTGCTCCCAAGGCGTCCGCTGCAAAGCCAGCGGTCAAGGTCGCCGTCGGTCCCGGCACCGCACCCAAGAACATCGTGGCGAAGGCCGCGACGGCGCATAAGGCTGCGCCGCAGCGCGCCGTGGCCGCCGCATCGGCGCCCGGCACCAAGAAGGTGGCGGAGCCTGCGGTCGCCGCAAAGCCTGTCGAAAAGAAAAGCGTTGGCCAACGCCACGGCTTCAAGATGAACGAGTTCGTGGTCTATCCGGCGCACGGTGTCGGCCGCATCGTCGGGATCGAGGATCAGGAGATCGCGGGAATTTCTCTCGAACTCTTCGTGATCACCTTCGACAAGGAGAAGCTGACGCTGCGTGTGCCGACGGGCAAGCTCGAAAGCGTTGGAATGCGCAAGCTCGCCGACGAGGCGGTCGTGCGCAAGGCTCTCGAAACGCTCAAGGGGCGCGCCCGCGTCAAGCGTACGATGTGGAGCCGCCGCGCGCAGGAGTACGTCGCCAAGATCAACTCCGGTGATCTCGTTTCGATCGCCGAGGTCGTGCGCGATCTCTATCGCTCCGAGGCTCAGCCCGAGCAGTCCTACTCCGAGCGTCAGCTCTACGAGGACGCGCTCGACCGGATGGCCCGGGAGATCGCGGCGGTGGACAAGCTCGACGAGCGTGGCGCCGTGCAGCGGATCACCGAGGTTCTGTCGCGCAGCGCACGTGGCCGTCGTGCGGCAGCGGAGGCGGCCGAGGCCGAAGCTGCTTGAAAGGGATAGAGCAGGCGTAACTGCCGGTCTCGATTTCCAATCCGTTCTGAACGATTGAAAGCCCGGCATCTCTCGCGAGATGCCGGGCTTTTCCATGCATGGAGCGGCCTTAACGTTGCCGGGAGCAAGGGCATTGGCCGGATGCGCGGTGATGCCCATGCGTCGCGTCGATCGAGCAATAGCGGCCCGGGGATCGGCTCCAGCCCCTTGCGGTCATGTGCCTTAGAGGCGTGCGCGTTTTCCACCGCGCGGGCCAGCCCCATCGTCACGCAGCAACGTTGGATCATGCGACGGAGCTTCCCGCCTATCGGAGGCGTCCGTTGCGGCCGAAGCATCCGGAGTTCACGGCCTGATCGCGCCGTGTCGGCCCAATGCTGGGGCTCGGTGCGGCGCGGCTTGCGGATGGCCGCCGATGATTTCGAGGTCCTGCGGGTGGCCGACGACGATCATCGGTCCGTTACGCCGCTCGATCCAGCCCCTGACCCGAACGCGCCTGCCTTCGATCGCACCGAGCATCGCCGCCCAGTCCGGTTCGGAACGCACGAGCTTGCGCCCGATGGCCACGGTGAAATCCTGGTGCCAGTCGCGTCCGAAGTTGAGGTAGATGCGGCCTTTGACGTTGGCGACGCGCATCACGCGGCCTTCGACGATCTGGAATGTGTTGCGCACCTTCAAGAGCTCGTTGCTCCGGTAGGCGTGACGGACGGCATAGGCCGCATTGCCCCATAAGCCGAGCCGGTCGAGACGAGCCGGTGATTCCGCTTGGAGCAATGCATCGAGGCAAGCCGCCTGGCCCGGCAATGCGTAAGCGCGCGCGTGCCCCGCCGCCAGCATGGCGCCTTGCAGCCACAGCGCCGAACCGTCCCGCTCCAACAAGAAAACGTGCGCGGAGATGCGCCCGTAGCGGTCGAGGGTACTCTGCGTCTTGGCGATCAGAACACTTCGCCCGGCCGTGATCTGCTGAAGCCAGGAGAGCGCTTCACGTTCAGGCGGCCAGTGACCGGCGGAGCTGCCGGCGTCCGTTCCGGAAGGCGCCAGCGTGCCCGCCAAACGCACGGAGCGACCGTCATCGAGAACGAGCGTATCAGCGTCCGCAACCCGAGCGACGGCGCGGCGCTCGGCTCCAGGCAGGAGCGAACAAGCCGCCTGCTTGATCGTAGCCTCGCCAGGTCCTGCCAGCGCTTCAGGCGTGCCGCGCAGGTCGTGAGCGATTGCAGCCATCGCAAGCGCAACGGCTGCCAGCAAGCTTCCAGAACTGCGTCCCAGCCTCGGCAAGACTTGTATGGCCACTCGCGACTACCACTCTTCACCCGGGCGTAATCCGCGCCGCCGGATTTCCCGGTGGCCGTGCGGCCGAACCCACCGCTTGCAGGTTACCACGTGCAAGGTCCGGGTGCTTCTCGCTCGAACTGGTCGCGTTGGGTCTCATCGGGTCGCCTTGTGGTCCTCGATACCACTCCAACCGACAGCCGTTTGAGGGGGCGGGCACCGGGCCGCGCAAAGCGACCGGTGCCCGTTCGCTTCGCTCACAGCAACACGTTGTCGCTCGACAGAGCTGCGATGGTCATGTTCTGCAGCGTCAACGACTGTCCTGCATCGACGCTGATAAGGAGATCCGCGCCAACCTGGGTGCTGTGCGCCAGTAGATCGGCGAAATCGATGAAAGCCGCGGAGGTCAGGTCGATGAGGTCGCCATCGCTCACCGAGAAGTCGGTGACGATGTCGTGGCCGAAGCCTGCCGCGAAGACGAAGGTATCGGCACCGGCCCCGCCGCGGATGATGTCGGCACCCGCCGAGCCGGTGACGGTATCGTTGCCGGCTTGCGCGTCGATCAACTCGACGCCCGAGACGGCGATGGCCGAGAGATCGAGGGCATCGTCGCCGCTGGTCAGCCGGATGGTGTCGTTGCCGCTGCCGCCCGAGATGGCCTCGATGCCGGCGAGGTTCGTTGGATCGTTGGCAAGGCCGATGATGTCGTTGTAGGCGGAGCCGAGGATCGTATCGAAGCCGCCGCCGCCACGGAAGACGTCGAAGCCTTCGGCGCCGCCGACGATGGTGAGGGTATCGTCGCCATCGCCACCATCGATGACGTCGTTTCCGGCCCCGCCGCGGATGATGTCGGCACCCGCCGAGCCGGTGACGGTGTCGTTGCCGGCTTGCGCGTCGATCAACTCGACGCCCGAGACGGCGATGGCCGAGAGATCGAGGGTATCGTCGCCGCTGGTCAGCCGGATGGTGTCGTTGCCGCTGCCGCCCGAGATGGCCTCGATGCCGGCGAGGTTCGTTGGATCGTTGGCAAGGCCGATGATGTCGTTGTAGGCGGAGCCGAGGATCGTATCGAAGCCGCCACCGCCGCGGAAGACGTCAGAGCCTTCGGCCCCGCCGACGATGGTGAAAGTGTCGTCGCCGTCGCCACCATCGATGACGTCGTTTCCGGCCCCGCCGCGGATGATGTCGGCGCCCGCCGAGCCGGTGACGGTGTCGTTTCCGGCTTGCGCGTCGATCAACTCGACGCCGGAGACGGCGATGGCCGAGAGATCGAGCGCATCGTCGCCGCTGGTCAGCCGGATGGTGTCGTTGCCGCTGCCGCCCGCGATGGCCTCGATCCCGGCAAGGTTCGTTGGATCGTTGGCAAGGC
>JAGRKS010000165.1 GCA_020442185.1 Hyphomicrobiaceae bacterium | reverse complement strand
TCATTGCCATTACCGGTTCGCCCGGCCTTGCCGTGCGGTTTGCCAATGGCAGACGGACGGGCGAGCCGCCGGCAAAAGCCGGCCGTTCAGGCCTAGCGCACCCGTAGCTCAGCTGGATAGAGCACCAGACTACGAATCTGGGGGTCAGAGGTTCGAATCCTTTCGGGCGCGCCATTTTCTGTCTCACGCGCTGATCGCGCTCCGACGGGGCGGGCTCTTCGCCCGGCGCCCGCTGGGCGCTCGAACGCGGCGCGTTCGCAGGGCCTTCTTCGAGGCGCGCCAACAAAATCAGAAACTTAACTAAAAATAGCGGCAGGGTGGCCATACCGCGCCGCCGGGCGGATCGCGGCGCGATCCTGGCCGGGCGGCTGCTGATTGACTCGTCCTACTTGCGGGGGGCGGCGTTGGCCTTGGGCAGGACGGTGTCGAGGTAGTCGGCCAAGAGTTTGGAGTCGTCCCGCTCCATGCTCTCAACCAGCTTCTGGTATGCGTCGTCAGCGTTTGGCGGCAACGTGTGAGCGATGCCGCGGTGGCAGTCGATGCACGTCTTACCTGACGTCAACGCCTCCTGATGGATTCGCGACGCGCGCGGCTCCTGCACGGTGTAATCCATGTAGTCGAACTTGTGGCAGTTGCGGCATTCGCGACTGTCGCTCGACTTCATCCGCCGCCATTCGTTCGTGGCCAGTTGCAGGCGTTTGGCGTTGAACTTCTCCTTCGTGGAGACGCTGCCGAGAAGGTGGTGGTAGATTTCGTTGGAGGCGCGGATCTTGCGCACGATCTTGTGGCCCCATTCCTTAGGCACGTGGCAGTCCGGGCAGGACGCGCGCACACCAGACCGATTGGCGTAGTGCACGGTGGAGCGGTACTCGGTGAAAACATTGTCCTTCATCTCATGGCACGAGATGCAGAACGATTCGGTGTTGGTAATCTCGAGAGCCCAGTGAAAGCCGCCCCAGAAGACGATGCCGGAAATGAAACCGAGCGTCACCAGCGTACCAAGCGCGATGGCATGCGCCGGCTTCCAGAACCAGCGCCAGGCCCGCGCAATGCGGCCACCGCCATCGGCAGACTCAATTTTCGCGCTCGTGTCCCGCTCCGTCATGTCACCTCTCCCTTGCGCGTTGAGCCGACGGCTCATTTCACCTGCGTGGCGTTCTCGAACGTGTTGCCGACGAGCGGGCGCGCATCGGCCTGCGGCACATGGCACTGCTGGCAGAAGTAGCGAGTGCCAGCGATCTTATCGAGTCGGATACCCTGTCGGTCGACGTAGTGGGTTTCCGACACCTTGGGCGCCTTGAACTTGGCGTTGCCGGGCCAGTCGTGACAGTTCATGCACGCGTTGTTGGTCGGCGTGATCTGGTAGTTGTCGATCTTATGGGGGATCAACGGTGGCTGCTGACGGTAAGCGCGCGAGAAGCCACCGTCGGAAAACGACTGGCGCTCGACGTCGGGCGGCGCGTTGATCTGCTCGAGCACCTCGCCGCCGCCCAGCCCGCGCAATGCAATGCCGTCATCCTGGGCGATGCCGACACCGGCAACGAGCACGCCCGCCGTCAGTGACAGTGCGATTATGAAAGTATTGCGTACGATCCATCCCAACATGGTCTTTCTCCAAGGATCTTGTGCCGCGCTGATCACGCGACGTTCTGCAGTTCATTTTCGGCAGGCGGAGCTTGCAGGTCGACGCGCTCGTCGAAGCGGTGAGTGAAAGCAAACACACGTTCGGGGCAAACATCGATACAGCGGCCGCATGCGGTGCAGTCGCGGCTGGAAATGATCGGTGACTGGTCGTCCTTGCCCTTGAGTGCTGGTGAAATGACATGCATTTCCGGACACACTCCGTAGCAATCCATGCAATCGTCACAACGCGCTCGGCCGCGGGCCGACACGCGCAACAGTCCGTGAGTGTTGATGAGGCCGTAGAACGTACCGACCGGGCAAATGTGGCCGCACCAGCCATCGCGGGCCACGAACAGATCGAACAGAAAGATCATGGCCACGAGCGAAAGGCCCCACGACAGTCCGAACAGCAGATTGCGGTAGAGGGTCGTGATCGGGTTGACGAGTTCAAATGCTATGGTGCCGGTTATCGCGGACGCGGCCAGCACCGCCCCCAGAACCCAGTAGCGTGTCTGCTTCTTCATCACCCAGCCTTTGCCGATGTCGAGCCGGCGCCGCAGCCATGCAGCCAGGTCGGTCACGGGATTGATCGGGCAAACCCAGGAGCAATAGACGCGACCACCAATCAGCAGATAGGCGCCAAGGACGATCGCGGCGCCGATCAGGGCCAGTGTCTCCGGGACGTGGCGGGCGGCAAGGCTCTGGGCGACGATGAGCGGATCGGTAAGCGGCAGCACACCCAGCGTCATTGAAGAGGCGAGCGTTCCCTTGGCAATCCAGATGACGAGCCATGGACCGCTGGCGAACAACAGGAAGAACGACAGTTGCACGACACGGCGCATGATCAGCCAGAAGCTGGCCCGCCACAGTCCATGCTGGGCACGCGCATCTGCGCCCGGATTGCGGTTGCCGGTCATTGTGGCACCTTCGGTATCGTCGAGAGCGTCGGCGGCGCGGGCATGCGGTCCGGCAGGTCGACGATGCCGGGCACCAGTTCCTTGCCAGCCTTGTTCTTCTCTATCCAGCCACGCCGGTAGTGGATGTCGTGCGCGCCGCGTGCCAGCGCCAGCGGCACGACGCGGATCGCCGTTTCATCGAGCACGCAGGCCTTTTCGCACTTGCCGCAGCCCGTGCAGGCATCGGCATGAACGACAGGTTCGAAGATGGCATGCCTGGACGTGCGCGCGTTGTGCGTCACCTGCAGGGTAATCGCCTTGTCGATCAGCGGACACACCCGGTAGCACACGTCACAGCGAAGGCCCTGCATGTTGAGGCAGGTCTCGCGACCAGTCAGAATCGCCTGGCCCATGCGCGCCTTGTCGATGTCGACGAGCGCGTGGTCGAGCGCGCCCGTCGGGCAGGCCTTCACGCATGGGATGTCGTCGCACATTTCGCATGGCACTTCCCGGGCGAGGAAATATGGAGTGCCGATGGCCGGACCATCGCCAGCTTCGGCGAGCCGCAGCGTCTTGTAGGGACAATCGCGTACGCACAATCCGCAACGCACGCAGGCGGACTGGAACTCGCGTTCACCGAGTGCTCCGGGCGGTCGCAGCGTTGCAGCGGGGAGCGGCCGCGACAAGCTGCCGAGGCCAGCCAGGAACGTGGTGATGGCGACAGCGCCGACGCAGGACGCCGCGATCTCCTTGAGCGCGCGCCGTCGCTTGGGGTCGAAGCCTCCTCCGTTCTTACTGCTGGAGATCGCCATTTCCGGCTTCCTCGTTCGCTCATGTCCTGCACCGGGCCTGGCCTGCGCCGGTGCGTTCCTCAGCTCCGCCGCGCGATGTCACCAACACTGCAAAGCTGCTCGCTCGTGCCACCGCTCGACGACGCCCTCGCGGGAGGGCTCGCGGATCAGGCCGGCACGATCTTGCAAGCGCACTTCTTGAAGTCGGTTTCCTTCGAGATCGGACAGGTGGCATCGAGGGTCAGCTTGTTGACGAGCTGCGATTCATCGAAAAATGGGATGAATACGAGGCCTTTGGGCACCTTGTTGCGACCGCGCGTCTCGATCCGCGTCACGACTTCGCCTCGGCGCGTGACAACCTTGACAGTCTGGCCGCGGTGCAGCTTGCGCTCCTGAGCGTCGTCGGGATGCATGAACAGCACTGCGTGAGTTACGGAGCGGTGAAGTTCGGGGACACGCCGCGTCATCGAACCAGAATGCCAATGCTCGAGCACGCGCCCCGTCGACAGCCAAAGATCGAAATCCTTGTCCGGGCTTTCCGCTGCCGGCTCGAAGGGGCAGAAGATGATCGCCGCGCGGCCATCGGGCTTGCCATAGAATTTCACGTCCTCGCCGGCCTTGACGTAGGGATCGTAACCCTCGCGGAAGCGCCACAGCGTTTCCTTCTCGCCGACCACCGGCCAACGCAACCCGCGTGCCTTGTGGTAGAGGTCGAACGTCGCCAGATCGTGCGCCTTGCCGCGGCCGAAAGCTGCATACTCCTCGAACAGGCCCTTCTGCGCGTAGAAGCCGAACGCCTTGCTCTCGTCGTTGTCGAAGCCCTCGGCGATGTCTCCCAGTGGATACTTGTCGACCTGTCCGTTGGCATAGAGCACATCGAACAGCGTCTTGCCTTTGTACTCCGGCTTCTTGGCGATCAAGTCTTCCGGCCAGACGTCCTCGACCTTGAAGTGCTTGGCGAACTCCATCGTCTGCCACAAGTCGGAACGCGCCGCGCCCGGTGCCTTGACCTGCTGACGCCAGAACTGCGTGCGCCGTTCCGCGTTACCGTAAGCGCCTTCCTTTTCCATCCACATGGCGGTTGGCAAGATGAGATCGCCGGCCAAGGCCGTTACCGTCGGATAGGGGTCGGATACGACGATGAACGTGTCTGGGTTGCGGTAACCGGGATACCCCTCCTCGTTCATGTTGGGGGCGGTCTGCATGTTGTTGGTGCACTGGACCCAGTAGACCCTGAGCTTGGAGTCTTTCAGCATCCGGTTCTGCAGCACCGCGTGATAGCCGGGTTTGCTCGGGATCGTGCCATCGGGAAGTTTCCACACCGCTTCGGCCTTGGCGCGGTGCTCTGGCTTCATCACCACCATGTCGGCCGGCAAGCGATGCGCAAAGGTGCCTACCTCGCGGGCCGTGCCGCAGGCGGAAGGCTGGCCCGTCAGCGAGAAAGGCCCGTTGCCGGGCTCGGAGATCTTGCCGGTGAGCAAATGCACATTGTAGACGAGGTTGTTGGCCCAGGTGCCACGGGTATGCTGGTTGAAGCCCATCGTCCAGTAGGAGACGACCTTCTTCTTGGGGTCGGCATAGAGCGCGGCCAGCTTCTGCAGCCGTTCGGCGGGAACGCCGGACAACTTGGAAGTGTATTCGAGCGTGTAGGTGGATACGGCCTTGGCATACTCATCGAATGTGATGGGCTTCATGCCTCCTGCCTTGCCCGCGTTGTCCTGCCCTTGCTCCAACGCATGCTCCGGCCTCAGGCCGTAGCCGATCTTGAGGTTGGTGGTGTGAAAGGAGACGTGCTTGTCGACGAAGTCCTTGTTGACCATCCCCGACGTGATGATGTGATTGGCGATGTAGTTGAGAATTGCCAGATCGGTTTGCGGCGTGAAGATCATGGGGTTGTCGGCGAGTTCGAAGCAGCGGTGCTCGAATGTGGACAGCACGTGCACCTCGCACCCCTGGTGCGTCAGGCGCCGGTCGGTGAGGCGCGACCACAAAATCGGGTGCATCTCGGCCATGTTGGCACCCCACAGCACGAACGCATCGGCGTACTCGAGATCGTCGTAACACCCCATCGGCTCGTCGATGCCGAAGGTGCGCATGAAGCCGGCAACCGCGGAGGCCATGCAGTGGCGTGCATTGGGATCAAGATTATTGGAGCGGAAACCAGCCTTCATCAGCTTGGCGGCGGCATAGCCTTCCCATACCGTCCACTGGCCTGAGCCGAACATGCCGACCGACGTCGGTCCATGCTCCTTGATGGCCGTCTTCCACTTCTCGGCCATGATCTTGAAGGCGTCGTCCCACGAGATCGGCGTGAAGTCGCCATTCTTATCGAACTTGCCGTTCTTCATGCGCAGCAATGGTCGGGTCAGGCGGTCCTCGCCATACATGATCTTGGAGAGGAAATAGCCCTTGATGCAGTTGAGGCCGCGATTGACGGGTGCATCGGGGTCACCTTGGGTGGCGACGATGCGGCCGGCCTTGGTGCCGACGAGGATTCCGCATCCCGTGCCGCAGAAGCGGCAGACGCCCTTGTCCCAGCGGATGCCGTCGCTGCTCCCTTGCGCGGCGACCTGCCCCGTTGGCAGGCCAGCGGCGGCAAGTGTCGCCGTGACTGCGCTCGCCTTGATCACGTCGCGGCGGGATAGATTGCCGGCCGGCTTATGCTCGGTGTCGTTGCCGTTCATGTGATCCTCCTCGACTATGCGACCGCTGCCGATGCCGCTGCTGATGCGGTGACCGGCTCGAAATGGTGGTAGACGAGCGCCGCCGCGACGACGCCTTCGATGCAATGGATTGCCGAGAGTTGATCGACCGCCGGCGACGCGGGAGTGTCCTCCAGCGTAACGACGAGGCGGCCACCGACTGCGGTCTGATGAATCTCCACGCCGTCGATCGCCGCCAGGCTGCGGCGGACGTCGTCCACCTTTTCGGGCAGGGCATGGACAAGTACGCCGCAAATGTTCATGCGCGGATCTCCTCGGCGGGGGTTTGGCGTTCTGAAATCGCGATAGCGGCCACGTGGCAGGCGGCAAGGCATGCGCCGCATCCCGTGCAAGCGTCCTGGCAAATCACAGGCTCGAAGCGGCCGCCCAGCAGGGGGCGGAAGCTGATGGCACTCGCCTCGCAGCTATCCTGGCAGACGCGGCATGCGACGCCTTGCAGTTCCAAGCAGGACGGAGCGATCCTGGCGGTCAGCGTCCACGGGCGATTGGCGGCATCCCTCGCGACAAAGCAGCCGTTTGCACAAGCGTCGGCACATGCTGCGCAGAACGTGCAGGCGCCGCGCACAAAGTCGACGATCGGAAGCCCGGCGCGTCCCGATACGAGGATGCCGGCGGGACAGGCGGAGATGCAGTCGCCGCAGGCGTTGCAGATTTCGTTGAATTGCTGTTCGGGCCGGCTCCACGGCGGTCGCAACAGCGGCGCGCTTCCGCGCAAGCGATTGAAGAGATCGCGTCGAGAAACTGGAGCGTTCTTCATCGGTGCTGCTTCATGCCGACTGTTCAACGAACTCTCTCGAGAGGGTCACGAGTCTGCCTGGGGCGAGGCGCTTAAGCCGATAGAGCAGCGCCCGGCGGGCTTTGCGGACATTTCGAGAACGATCCGTTGCTCGCAGGCATGGATCAAGGATCATTATGCAAAACGTCGCACCGATACCGCTTGACTAAAATCAATTCTGGGATGCTCGAGTTTGCTCCGCAATTGGACGTGGCCTGCACGGATGACGATTGGCCACGTTACGGTCCAATGCACCCGAACACCTCCATGGCACCGATAGCGAGCCGTGCTTGACGGAATGTGTCGCTGAGTCATGGGGCGCCAGCCGGATGGCTTCGGCAGCTGGCGCCTCCAATGTCACGGGGGAACCCGAGATCGAGAATCGGGCATGGGTTTCGCCACCAAAAATGGCCAGCCGTCGCTTAACGAGCCGTCGCTAAACGAGCGCATGCAACGGGGCGCCACGCAGTCTTCGTATACGAGGAAATGGTTCGGTACGCCCATTCCCTGCAATCGCGAGAGAAGATCTTTCAAGAAGCTATCCGTCGAGTCCACAAAACACGCGGCTTGTCCTGCGATGGATTAGATGGTTGCCAGCTGCTCTGGTGCAGCTCGATCAAGTTCTCGGCTTGTCCGCGCTGGCGGTAGACACCTTCGCAAATTCGTTCGACCTCGCAGTTCGGTTCATCAGCCGGAAATCCGTGGACGTCGCGCCAGATGATCAAATTAGACCAGCAGGTGGCAACGTCGTCGATCTCATTGAGGCGCCGAAGCGGAGCGAGCGTCAGCTTGCAAGAAAATCCACCGGCACGAATGACAGCAAGTCCTCCAAGGACCAGACGGCGGCGCAGTCAAAGGCTCGCCGCAAAGCCGGACGACAAGCAATGAGATGCTTCGAAAGCTCGATCTTTATCGCCGAAGCTCTTCGAGTACGCGCAAGCGTGCGCCGACTACGAGAAAAGCGCGCGATCACTCCATGCGGCTGGGCCGCGTCAGGTCGTCACGCGTCTGACGGAAAGACACGTGCTTCATGACCTCTTGCTCTTGCAGTGACACGCGCCAATCGCGCTCCGTATTGCAATGATTTTTATGAGGCCCAAAAGCTCAACTCGTTCCAGCAGCGTCGCTTTCTTCATGTTCACGTAGGTTCGCTTAAATCCTGAGTGGGACGCTGATGATTTACGCAAGCCAAAGTGTTTCTTTCCTTGCCCAAAAGAAAATTCGATTCTTCGGTTTCGGATATTTAGCGCAACGTGATGGCTGCACTGTTTCGCAGCATCCCCTGGGGGCAGGCGGTCGGGCGGGTCAAACAATTGCTGGGTGACAGAACGATGAGCGAGTTGATCAGCCACGGGCGCAGCGCAGACAGCCTCTCTCAGAAAGCCCTTTCCGTCACGATCGACGGAAAGCGCATCGAGGTGTGCCAAGGCGACACGATCCTTGCGGCGGCCAAGCGCGCCGGCATACTCATTCCAGCCATGTGCGCCGACCCACGCATCAAGCCGACTGGCCAATGCGAGATCTGCGTCGTCGAAGTCGCTGGACGCAGCGGGCTCACGAAGGCGTGTACCGAACCCGTCAGGGCAGACCTCGAAATCACCACGGATTCAAAAAAATTGGCGGCTTACCGCAAGGCACGCCTCAACGCCTATCTGTCCGATCACAACGCCTACTGCCAGCCGCCGTGTCAGGCTGCATGCCCGGCCGGCATCGACGTCGCAGGCTATATCGACCTCATCACGCAGAAGAAGTATGTCGAGGCAACCGCACTCATCAAGGAGATGCTGCCGCTGCCAGGCATCCTCGGTCGCGTCTGCCCGCGTCCGTGCGAGGAACCGTGCCGACGCCGGCAGATCGACGGGGAGGCGGTTGCCATCTGTGCGCTCAAGCGCTTCGCGGCCGACGAAGCATTGAAGACCGGGCGGCCGACGCAGCCCGATCGCAAACCCGCGACGGGCAAGCACGTTGCCGTCATCGGCGCAGGACCGGCCGGGCTCTCGGCCGCCTACTATCTGGCGCTCGACGGCCATGCCGTGACGATTCTCGAGGCTGAAAAGGAGCCCGGCGGCACGTTACGCTTTGGCATTCCGTCCTATCGACTTCCCAATCACGTGCTCGATCAGGAGATCAACGACATTCTCTCTCTTGGGGTCGAACTCAAGTGCAACTGGGCGCTCGGTCGCGACTATCAGATCGACGATCTCATGGCCGAGGGAATGGACGCAGTTTTCCTCTCTTTCGGCGCCATGGTCGGCAAGCAGGGCGGGATCCCTGGCGAGGATGCGCCGGGGGTGCTCTCAGCGGTAAAGTTTCTCGCCCGTGTCAACTGGGGCGAGCGCGTCGATCTGGGGGAGCGGGTCATTGTCGTCGGCGGCGGCTTTACGGCGGCGGACGCGGCACGTACTGCGCGTCGCGAAGGCGCAAGCGACGTCACCATGATGTACCGCCGCACCAGGAAGGAAATGACGGCCGCCGAACATGAGGTTCATGAGTGCGAGGTCGAAGGTGTGAAGTTCGACTTCCTGTCCGCACCCCATTCCGTCGTCGTCGAGGACGGCATAGCGATCGGCATCCTGGCGCAGCGCATGCAACTTGGCGAACCCGATTCGAGTGGCCGACGGCGTCCAGTGCCGATCAAGGGCTCGGAATACTTCACGCCCGCCGATACCGTCCTCATGGCGATCGGCCAGGATGTCGAAAGTGGCGCTCTCAATGAGAGCCATCTGAACGTCAACACATGGGGGCACATCGTCATCGATGAGACGACGATGATGACCAACCTGCCGGGCGTGTTCGCCGGCGGTGACTGCGCAACGGGTGCGGCAACTGTCGTCGAAGCCGTCGGGGCGGGCCGCAAGGGCGCCATCGCCATCAGCGCCTTCCTCAAGGGCGCCGATGAACACGCGATTGCCAACATGATCAGCCGCGAGACGCCGGAGTTCTTCGACATAGGTGCGGAGGCCAGATCGCGCGCCCGCTTGGCCCAGATGCCGGTGATCGACGGCAAGATGCGCGTTGGCGCCTTCCGCAACTCTGGCCACGTCGGCAGCGCCGACAACGACGGCGCGTTCGCCGAAGTCGAGCTCGGCTACACCGAGGAGGTGGCACTTGCGGAGGCCGGGCGTTGTCTGCTGTGCGTGTGCCAGGCGCGCGGCGCATGTACGTTGCAGAAGCTGTCAATCCAGTATGGTGCGGGCACAAAGGTCTATCGCGGCCAAGAGGGGTGGACGCCATGAACGAGTACAGCCGCGGGTTTTCCCCGGCCAGCGAACTGAGACCGCTGGACTCCTGGCCGTTCTTTCGGCTCGACCACGCCAAATGCATCAAGTGCGAGCAGTGTGTCCGCATCTGCAACGAGGTGCAGCACCGCGAAGTCTATACGATCGACGCTGCGGGTTACCCGGCACTCGTCAGCGGCACGACGGACTTCCGCGACACCGAATGCAATAATTGCGGGCAATGCGTCGGCGTCTGTCCGACCGGCGCACTCAAGGATCTCACCGACACGGGACGAGGCCCCAAGCACCTGCGCAAGAAGACGACCACCATCTGCGGGTATTGTGGAGTCGGCTGCGCCATCGAGCTTGAGACCGAGTGCGATCGTGTCGTCGCCGTCAACCCCTCGCACACATCGGACGCCAATATTGGAAACCTCTGCGTCAAGGGGCGGTTCGGCATGGATTTCATCCACCACCCGGACCGCCTGACAACACCCCTCATCCGCCGCGGCGGCAAGGGCAGTCCGCTTGAGCAGGCGTCCTGGGAGGAGGCGATCGCGTACGCGGCAAACGGCTTCAGATCGGTGAAAGCGAAGTACGGTCCTCATGCGCTTGCCGGAATCACATCTTCGCGCGCTACCAATGAGGACAACTACGTCTTCCAGAAGTTGATCCGCTGCGCGTTTGGCACCAACAACATCGACCACTGCGCACGGCTTTGTCATATGGCCTCTGCCGTGGCGTTGAAGAACGCCGTGGGCTCGAGTGCGCCGTCCGCCTCCTCCCCCGACGTCCGTATGGGCACCGCGTTCATCATCGTTGGCTCCAACACCACCGAGACACATCCCGTCATCTCGAGCCAGGTGATGAAGGCCAAGTACGAGTCGGGTGCCAAGATCGTCGTCGTCGATCCGCGCCGTATCGAGATGGTCAATCATGCTGACGTCTGGCTCCGGCCGAGGCCGGGGACCAACGTTGCCTTGCTGAACGCAATCGCGCACGTGATCCTGACGGCGGGGCTCGCTGATAAAGACTTCATCGCGGCTCGGACCGAGAATTGGGCGGCTTATGCTGAAAGCCTCGCATCGTACACGCCCGTGTATGTGTCCAAGATCACGGGCGTTCCGCCCGAACGCATTATCGAGGCGGCGCTCATTTACGGTAAAGCCGAGCGCGGCATGCTGCTGTGGGGCATGGGCATCACGCAGCATTTGACCGGTGTCGACGGCGCACTTGCCATGGCCAACCTGTCGCTCATGACAGGGCATGTCGGCAAGCCCGGCACCGGCTTCATTCCGCTCAGGGGCCAGTCGAACGTCCAGGGCGCGTCCGACATGCAGGGACAGCACAACGCGCTGCCCGGATATCACTCGATCACGGACCCCAAGGATCGCGCCAAGTTCGAGAAGGCGTGGGGTGTGACGCTGCCCGACAACCCGTTCAAGACTGTGGTGCAGATGGAGGAAGGTGCCGTCCACGGTGACATCAAGGCCATGTACATCATGGGCGAGAACCCGATGGGATCCAGCCCGGACATTGCCGAGGTCGAGCGCGGCCTGAGGTCACTCGAGATTCTCGTGGTGCAGGACATGTTCCTTTCGGAGACGGCAGCACTCGCCGACGTGGTCTTTCCGGTCGCGAGCTTTGCAGAGAAGGACGGCACCTTCACCAACACCGAGCGGCGCGTGCAATTGCTGCGTCGTGTTGTTCCGCCGCCGGGCCAAGCGCGGCCCGATTGGCAGGTTGTGTGCGATCTTTCGACCGCTATGGGCTATCCCATGTCTTACGACTCCACAGCCGAAATCATGGCCGAGATAGCAACGCTGGTGCCCTCCTATGCCGGCATGCTGCATGAGCGGCTTGGATCCGGCGGCCTGCAATGGCCTTGCCCCGACGCCAACCATCCGGGGACGCGCTTTCTCTATTCCGACACCTTCCCAACTCTGACCGGCAAAGCGAAGTTTTCGATCGTCCGGCAACACGATAGCGATGTCGACAGTACCGATGACGCTTTTCCCTTGAACCTCAATACTGGCCGGCTGCTCGAGCACTACCACACGGGAACCATGACGCGCCGCTCCAGGGGGCTCGATCACATGCGGCCCGAAGGCATTGTCCAGGTGCATCCGGAAGATGCGCGCCGCTACGCGGTTGTTGATGGCGATCGCGCCCGGATCGTTACCAAGCGCGGATCGATCGAGGTCAAGGTCGCCGTCACCGACAAGACGCTGGAAGGCGCGATCTTCTACCCCTTCCATTTTGGCGAGGCGCCGGCGAACCGGCTGGTGAGCTCCAAGTTCGATCCTGCGTCGCATACCCCGGCCTACAAGCGGACCGCGGCGAGGCTCGAGCCAATTGAAAGTTCCTGACCGGTTCATCCCCGCGTGTGCGGGGAACGCGGACGGATGATCGTGGCGCCGATACCGACCGGCGGTTCATCCCCGCGTGTGCGGGGAACGCTTGTACACAAGTTGTGTGCCTGTTCGGCACGGCGGTTCATCCCCGCGTGTGCGGGGAACGCATCGTCGCCGCCGTCATCTCACCGTCGCTACTCGGTTCATCCCCGCGTGTGCGGGGAACGCAAACTTTTTCGCGGCACGTTCTGTTTTATAAACTGTTCATCCCCGCGTGTGCGGGGAACGCCGAGGCCCATCGTCGTCGCTCCACTATTGACTCGGTTCATCCCCGCGTGTGCGGGGAACGCATGTTGCGCAGCCGTTCGAGCGCCGCCTGAAACGGTTCATCCCCGCGTGTGCGGGGAACGCGTAACATATCCGACGACGTATTGCATGCTCTCCGGTTCATCCCCGCGTGTGCGGGGAACGCATCCGCTGGATCGCTTTGACCGGGATTAGTTTCGGTTCATCCCCGCGTGTGCGGGGAACGCGACGAACTGGTGTTCGCGCTCGCCAAGCAGGGCGGTTCATCCCCGCGTGTGCGGGGAACGCATGCGCGGCGAGCGGCGGACGGGCGACGACGACGGTTCATCCCCGCGTGTGCGGGGAACGCCTCGCTCGGGCGCACTGCTCATCGCGACAGCCCGGTTCATCCCCGCGTGTGCGGGGAACGCCTCCGGGGCTCGGTTTCGCCATCAGGATTGAGCGGTTCATCCCCGCGTGTGCGGGGAACGCTGTGAAGAGGCCCGCGAGGCGATCGACGCAATCGGTTCATCCCCGCGTGTGCGGGGAACGCTGCTCGCCCGGCCGCTCGGCCCCCATCATATCCGGTTCATCCCCGCGTGTGCGGGGAACGCCTGATCCGAGTACCAGCTAAGTCACTCCGGGCCGGTTCATCCCCGCGTGTGCGGGGAACGCAAAGCACAAACGTCCGTGCAATCACGATCCAGCGGTTCATCCCCGCGTGTGCGGGGAACGCGAACAAGTCCAGCACCCGCACCGCTTTCGCTCCGGTTCATCCCCGCGTGTGCGGGGAACGCTAGATCGGTGAAAATCCGCAGGCCATCATCTGCGGTTCATCCCCGCGTGTGCGGGGAACGCGTCGCCTGGCGCAGTCGATGTCCCACATCCTGCGGTTCATCCCCGCGTGTGCGGGGAACGCACGCGACGCAGATCTGCCCATCCAGGATGCGGCGGTTCATCCCCGCGTGTGCGGGGAACGCTCTCTGGCCCATTTCGGGAGTGGAAGTCCCATCGGTTCATCCCCGCGTGTGCGGGGAACGCTGGACGCGGCGACGACGCGCCTCAATCGACTCCGGTTCATCCCCGCGTGTGCGGGGAACGCATAGTATGGCTGCCCCCCCGGCAGCCTGCGGACGGTTCATCCCCGCGTGTGCGGG
>JAGRKS010000020.1 GCA_020442185.1 Hyphomicrobiaceae bacterium | reverse complement strand
GCGGCTCTGCCGAGCGTCATGCGCAAGATCATTGCCAGTGCTTTGACGCAGCAGTCCTGATCCGCAAGAAGTCGGAAACAATGGGCTGGGGGCGGATCGGAGATTGTCGGCGATGCCTGAAATCCCGCAATGGCTACAGGTCGGGCTGCTGGTCGTCTGGGCCTTCTTCCTCGGGCGCTGGAGTGTCAACCGCGGGCGCGCCGGCAACGGCGGGGGTGTCGTCCATGCGCCGCGTATGGAAGGGCGCGGCGCGGCGGGGGACGATGCGAGCGCCGGTGCCGGCTCCAGAACGCGGCTGTCGCCGGCGACGGACCGTGCGGTGCGAGACCTCGTCCGCCAGCAGCGGGTGATCGAGGCCATCAAACTCGTCCGCCAGGAGACGGGGCTCGGTCTGAAGGAGTCCAAGGATCTGGTCGACCGCATGCGAGCGTCTCGCGGTTGAGCTGAACCGCCGATCTTGCGGTCTAGAAGGACCGGAACGGTGCGTGCCGAAGCGATCCTGCGCGCCTCTCCACCCTCTCCGAGCCGCGTTGCCCCAAACCGTCGCGCCGTCGTCCCCTGGCGATCAGCGTGCCGCCGGCGTCAGATATCCGATTTCGTTGCCAAGTTGCTGGCGGCGGCGCTCCAGGTATTCCAGCACCTCGCGCGGATGCAGCGCGTAGCCGAACACCTGGATGCGTTCGCGCTCGATCTGCATCAGTTCATCCACCAGCGGGCCGGCGGTCTTGTGCAGCATAACGATCGCGGCGATCGTCTTGCGCGGCATGTGCGCGGGTGCGGTCGGCACGACCTCCTCCACGATCGACTTGGCTGTGCCCGAGAGCCCCGCGGCGAAACGGCCGAGACGACTGATCAGGCCGATGATGAAGTTCTCCTTGAACCGCAGGTCGTGCGCGTCCATCCACTCGAAGAGCTTGTCCATGACGAGGTCGCCCAACCGCATTTCGGCCGTCACGCGGTAGTCCTGCCATTCCGCGACGGTGTCGAAACCGGGTTCCAGCTCCAGATCGCCAGGAGCGAACGTCTCCGATGCGGTAACGCCGATGCGTTCGAAAAAATCGCGGTTCTTCATGTCGAGCCGCGTCGCGAACGTCGGCACGGATGCCGCACCTTCGCTCGCCTGCAGATAAGCCATGCGCACGAGCTTCGAGCAATAGAGCCGCTTGTAGCCGTCGAGCTCCATCGAGAAATCGTAAAGGATGGGCTTGCCGTAGCGGGACAACGATTGCTTGACGTGTTCATGTGCGATGTAGGCGGCGCGCTGCGCAAGCGCCGTGTCGCGGTGGCGGAAGACGATCGCTCTTCCGAGACCCTCGGAAAGCGCGCGCTCGAGGGGCATGATGACGCCGCCCTTCTCGATCAGCACCTCCACCATCCAGTGCAGCCCCTTGGGATCGACGTAGACGATACCGGCGTGACTGTACTGACTGTCGATGTCGCCGATGCGGGCGATAGCGGCGCTATTGTGCGCGCGTCCGCGCATCAACACCACATCGCCGGATTGAAAGGGAATATCGGCCCCCGTCACGAACCTCGGATTGATCAGCGTGTTGGTGTCGGTGCCGCGAAAACCACGCAGCGTCCGGGCATCCGTCGGAAGGCGTCGATGATTGATTGCGAGCTCGCCGAGCATGTCGCTGCCGTAACGCATGATCCGGAAGGCATCGCGAAGTCCGCGCTGCACCTCGCGGCTGAGAAAACCTTGCGCGTGCCAATCTGCCAGCCGTTCCTTCAGCAACATGCGGGTTTCAAACAGCGCATGAATAAGGCGTGGCGCCGCCGCCGCGATCTCGTGCACGTCGTAGCGCCCGAGTTCGAGCGTGCCGAGCGTCTGATAGAGCCCGTTGAGGTTGCGGACGAGATCATGCGCCGTATCGACGGGCGCGAGAGCCCAGGCTCTGAGCGTTGCGGCATCGGCACGGAAATCCGCAGGCATGCGTTTGTCGGACACGCGATACTCCCCCGTCTCAGGCTCGAGCCCCGCGGCACCATCGTATCCGTCGGCTGATACGCAGCCTAAGGATCCTTTTCAAAGGACAACAGCGGTCGCCGATATCCCCGTGCGCAGCTACAAGCGTCGGCACGCTAGCAAACGGGCGATGCGGAAAGCAATTCGGACTGCCGCCAGCTTGCCGACGCGCCATGGGGCGCGACATCCGGGCCACGCTGGTCCGTGCCACCAGCGACACCAGCGGGCACGCGCGAATGGCCGGCGAACCTCATTCTCGCTCGACGCCCGCACGTCGTGCTTAGGCGCCGGAATCGGCCGCTCCGCTCGGGACGCGGCCGCCGCACACCTCGGCTGCGCGATCGTGCTACTCCGCGGCGATCAGCGCGGCTGCGCCGGCAAGTCCGAGCTGCCGCTTTGCCTCGTCGCGGAGAACGTCGATCGGCTGCAAGCGTCCGCCGTCCTTGAAGTGCCAGTACGTCCAGCCGTTGCAGGCGGTCTTTCCCTGCACCTCGGCACCGAGCCGGTGAATAGATCCCTGCCGGCCGGCGTGAGCGAGCGTGCCGTCGGCTTTCACCTCGGCGCGAATTCTGGCGCCGGAATCGTAGAGGGCGCTGCCGGGCTCGATGATGCCGAGTTCTATGATGGTGCCAAACGGCACCCTCGGCTCGGCACGTTTCGAGCGCACGACTTCGAGCGCGCTTTCGGGCAGCGGCTCGACGGCGGCAATCCGCTCCCTGGCGACCGCGGCGTAGCCCTTGTCGCGCTCGATCCCGATGAAGCGGCGGCCGAGGCGCTTGGCAACGGCCCCCGTCGTCCCGCTGCCGAAGAATGGATCGAGGATCACGTCGCCCGGCTGCGTCGAGGCGAGCAGCACGCGCGCCAGCAACGCCTCCGGTTTCTGCGTCGGGTGGGCCTTCTGGCCGGCGCTGTTCTTGATACGCTCCGGACCCGAGCAGATCGGAAACAGCCAGTCGGAGCGCATCTGCAGGTCGTCGTTGAGCGCCTTCAGGCTTTCGTAGTTGAAGGTGTAGCGGGACTTCTGTTCGCGCGCCGCCCAGATCAGCGTTTCATGGGCGTTGGTGAACCTGCGGCCGCGGAAATTGGGCATCGGGTTCACTTTCCGCCAGATGATGTCGTTCAAGATCCAGTAGCCGAGATCCTGCAGCGCGACGCCGAGGCGGAAGACGTTGTGGTAGGAGCCGATGACCCACATGGCGCCATCGGGCTTCAGCACGCGGCGGCATTCGCTCAACCAGGCGCGCGAGAAAGCATCGTAATCGGCGAAACTCTGGAACTTGTCCCACTCGTCATCGACACCGTCGACGCGAGTGTTGTTGGGTCGGAGCAACTCGCCGTCGAGCTGCAGATTGTAAGGAGGATCGGCAAATACCAGATCGACACTGGCGTCGGGGAGCCGCCGAAGCTCGGCGAGGCAATCTCCGACAAGAATACGGTCCACGGCGCGAGCCGGGCCGGAACGATGACGCATAACCATTCGACACAACTCACGAACAACGACTTCAGGAGATGGAAGTCCACATTACACCCGAACGCGACACAGCCTCTCATTGGTTAAGAGAGGATGAACCGGCATTCCTAACGAATGGTTAAGAAGGCTCGGAGCGGTGACGCATTCTTCCGAAATGCTCGCACGCGAGTGTGTCGCGGGATTGGCAAATGGCCGAGATGCAACCCATGCGGATGGCCATCGGACACCGGCGTGGCGCGACCCGCAAAAGCGCTCACCCGACGTCGATGGGCGCGCGCAAAAGAAAAACGCGCTCCGATGGGGGGATCGAAGCGCGCTGTCGCAAGCAGTCTTGGGAGACGTCGTGTAGAATCGTATGCCGAACGGACTTTAGTGGCCGCCGCAACGATAATCGAACTTGCGGCAGGCCCAGCCGTGGCCCTGCGAGCACTTGTAATCGAGGTATTCGCAGCGATCGCCGTCGTCATCGCGGTAGCGGCGGCGTTCCGCGTTGGCGGCACCCGAAATGATGGCGGCGGCGGCGGCGGCACCAAGAATACCCAGACCGATATTACGGGCGCCACGGCCCTTGACGTCGATGACGGTGCTTTGCGGAGCCGCAGACTTCAGGCCGGCGAGCGCACCGGTGCCAGCAGCGGACGCACCGGTCGTCGCGGCGAGTGCAAAACCACATGCGAGCACAGCGGCAGCGACAGTCTTCGGGAACTTGATCATCATCTACCTCGATTGATTGGTGCGCGATTTTGCGCCCTGCCAAAATTTTAGATCCGGAACGCGGACGAAGTCATCTTTTGAGCCGGCGGCAGCCGGAGAACCTCTGGTCTGGATCAGGTCGTCGATCCATGGCGACAAGATGGCGCCGGCGACCTGAATGGTTGCTGAACACGGTTGCGCCAAACCGGGGTTCGGCCAGGTGAGAAACTTGGCGGGCCGCATGCAAAGTACGAAAAACAAACATAAAAATAGACTTTCCTTCGTTTGGCGGCGGCTTTTTCGCATCGTCATTTCTGGTTAATTCCAGACCGGCTGTTGCGGTTCCGCCGCGATCGGCAATCGCATTTCTCAGTTCCCGTCTGGCGCAGACACCGGTTCGGGGATTGGGGGGATCTGGTGGCGGAAAGGGATGATCGGCTGCGAGCCGCAAATATCCCGGAAGCACGAATAGAGGAGCAGGCATTGGAAACGCGATAACCATGAACCTCATCTTCGCAAGACTTCATCGATCTAGTCACGGCATAAGAATGACTAGGGCTTGCCTGGTCGATAATTGACCCGAGCTGTATTGGTTGGGAGGTTTGAAGATGTTCAAGCGCGTTACTATGGCGGCCATCGCTGCGGCATTCGCCATCGTGTCCATGCCGGCCGCGTCGGAAGCCGGTCATCATCAGCGGTCGGCGCGCCCGGCTTGCGAACTGACGAAGATGCTCAACCGCGTCGTGCATCGCACCGAGCGCGCGATGCATCGCATCGTCCGTCCTGTCGCCGTCCGTCCCGTCCACGTCCGCCCGGCTCGCGTTCACGTGCGCCGCGACCGGCCGGACTGGCTGCGCGCCATGTTCTCGCACCGTCGCCGTTGATTGGGGACGGCATCATCGGTCGAGGTCTCCGCTCGAACGACAAGCATAAACGCGCGGCACTCGGTAGCCGCGCGTTTTTCGTTGCGTTGGGGGTGAGCCGGAAAAGCCTCTCGCGCTTTTTTCAGACGAGGCCGAGTGCCAGTTGCACCGGTTTGAATGACCGTCGGTGATGGTCGGTCACGCCAAGTCGCTGGATCGCATCGCGGTGCTCGGGTGTACCGTAGCCCTTGTGCCGCTCGAAGCCGTAGCCCGGCAGTTCGCGGGCAAGCGCGATCATGATCCGGTCGCGTGTGACCTTCGCGATGATGGAGGCTGCCGCGATCGACAGGCATTTCGCGTCGCCCTTGACGATGGCGCGCCGTTCGATACCGAGCGGCGGCAGGCGGTTCCCGTCGATGAGCGCGAGGCGCGGCGCGACCCGCAGCCCGGCGACGGCCGACGCCATGGCCCACATGGTCGCGTTCAGGATGTTGTCGCGATCGATGCGGTCGGGGCCGGCTATGGCGACGCCGATGGCCAAGGCCTTGGCCTGGATGCGTTGGTAGACGATCTCGCGGGCGTCGGCGTCGAGCGCCTTGCTGTCGTCGATGCCGGAGGGGATGTCGTTCGGATCGAGCACGACGGCGGCGGCGACCACGGGGCCGGCCCAAGGGCCGCGGCCCGCCTCGTCGACGCCGGCAATCGGACCGCCGCCGAGCTGCAACTCGACGGCTTCGAGTTCGAATGTGGGCCTCAGGCGCGAATCGACGATGCTCATGGCGCGAGCGTGGTGCAGCGCCTGTTGCGTGTCAAAAGAGCTGGTGCTGGCCGCCGTGGACAACTGGCCGCCTGAAGAGGTCGGTTCTGAGAGATATTCGCTCCTCTTCGAGGCCGAGCCGGCGCCGGGCCAACCGGAAGCGCTGCGCGATCTGGCTCGCGTAGGGCCCGCTACCGCGCTGGCGCAGGCCGTAATCGCTCGTATAGTCCCGCCCGCCGTGCATGCTTTGCAGGATTGCGATCACCCGCCGCGCACGGTCGGGATAATGCTCATCGAGCCACTCACGGAACAGAACCTTGATTTCCAGCGGCAGACGCAACGTGACATAGCCGGCCTCGCGGACGCCTGCCTCTTTCGCCGCACCCAGAACGGCCTCGATTTCGCTGTCGTTGAGGGCCGGGATGATGGGCGCCATCATCACAGCTGTCGGCACACCGGCTGCATTGAGGCAGGCGATGGCATCGAGGCGGCGCTGTGGCGTCGCGGCGCGCGGCTCCATCGCGCGGGCCAGCCGCCGCTCGAGCGTCGTGATCGAAAGGGCAACTTTCGCGAGGCCGTCCGCGGCCATCCGGCCGAGAATGTCGGCGTCCCGTTGAACGAGGGCCGATTTGGTGACGATGGCGACGGGGTGGCGTGCCCGCTCCAGCACCTCGAGGATTTCGCGGGTGATCCTGTAGGTGCGTTCGATCGGCTGGTAGGGGTCTGTGTTGGTGCCGAGCGCGATCGTGCGCGGCCGGTAGCGTGGATTGGCAAGCTCGCGCTCGAGCAACTCGGCGGCATTCGTCTTGGCATAGAGCTTGGTTTCGAAGTCGAGCCCGGCGGAATGGCCGAGATAGCAGTGGCTCGGGCGAGCATAGCAGTAGATGCAACCATGCTCGCAGCCGCGATAGGCATTGATCGACTGATCGAACGAGATGTCGGGACTGTCGTTGGTCGTAATGATCGTGCGCGCAGGCTCGGCTGAAACTTCGGTGCGAAAGGCCGCGAGCTCGCCGAGCGTGTCCCAGCCGTCGTCGAATGCCTCGTTGCTGTGCCGCTCGAAGCGACCGCTGGCGTTCGATGCAGCGCCTCGCCCGCGGCGGCGCTCGCGATCGACGCCTGTCGTTGTCGTCTCGTGCCCCGCGTCCGTTCCGACCAAACCGTCATCCGGTTCGACGTCTCCCTGCTCGACATCGGCCTGTTGGCCGCCACCCAATTCGTCACCTCCCATTCGAACGTCCGGGCGGGCCACGCCACGCCAACGAGCGCGGCCAAGCTGTCGATTGCCGCTTGCGCCATCTCGCTTGGCGCCGGAAAGCGAAACGCCGCTGCCATCTGTCCCGTACGGGCTTCTAGCTGAACTGCTCATCGCTCTGCTTTTCACCATATGGCCCTCGCGATCTCGCAAGTTCTGGCATTCATGGTTCGGATACGCGTCGACTGCGATGTGTCGTGCCGTATCGAGCCGCCGAACGCGTCGTGAGGCTCGGAAGGCCGCTGCTGCGTGCTGCCTCTGGCGATCACTCGACTGTTACTATTGGCGACCAACCGGTCAGCGCTTTTACGACGATAGCGCATTTCCCGGAACAAATAAAGAACATTGATGTGTTGAAGTCACGCCGTTGGACCGGTCGCAGCGCGGCCATGTTGTTGCCGCCGACGTCTCGTGTCAGAGAGAGGCATGATCTCAGTCGTCATTCCCACGCTCGATGCAGAACAACGATTAGCGGCCTGCCTCACCGCCCTGGTGCCGGCCATGATCGAGGGGATCGTGCGCGAGGTTGTCATCGTGGACGGCGGCTCGACCGACCGGACCCTGAAGATTGCCGACCAGGCCGGGTGCGATGTCGTGATCGCGGAACGCGGGCGTGGCTCCCAGCTTATCGCCGGAGCAAACCGGTCGCGGCAACCGTGGCTGCTCTTTCTGCATGCCGACAGCGTTCTTTCGCCCGGGTGGGAACTGGAGGCGGCCGACTTCATTGCGCGTGTCGATACTGGCCAGCGCCCGCGCCAGGCGGCGGTATTCCGGTTTGCACTCGACGACGTCGGCATGGCGCCACGACTGCTCGAGAAATCCGTAGCGCTGCGTGGGCTGCTGTTCGGTCTGCCGTTTGGAGATCAGGGACTTCTGATCTCGCGCAATCTCTATCGCGAAATCGGGGGCTATAGCGCCGTACCGCTGATGGAGGACGTCGGGATTGTCCGGCGTCTCGGCCGGCGGCGTCTGGCGCGGCTCAGGGCGACATCGATCACCGGGGCCCGCCGATACCGCGAGGAAGGTTACGTGAAACGCATCGCGCGCAACCAGCTTTGCCTGTTACTTTATGCTCTGGGTGTCTCGCCACGACGTCTCGCGGAAATTTACCGCGGGTCCGCCGGCGCCGAACCGGGGCTTGCCGCAGACGGCGAAGCCGAGCGCATCAAATCAATTTGAAGTTCGCGAATTCCCGATCTGGCCGGCCGTGTCTCATGGCATCACATTGGCGACGCAGGACCGAGCTATCGCGTGATGCGAGCGAGCTGCGGTTTGCGCCGCACCAGCCAACGGACAAACAACTCAGCTGAGGAGACGTCGATGATGAAGGAGCTGTCACGGAGGGGGTTCGTCGTCTCGGCCACCGTTGCGGCGGCTGTCTTTGGGCTCGACCGCCGGTTCGTCTTCATCGAGAGCGCGCATGCCGACGCCATGGCCGAAAAAGGCTTCCACACGTTCAAGGTCGGTGACGTCGAGGTCACGACGATTTTCGATGGCAAGTGGCAGAAGCCGCACGATCCCTCGTTCATCAAGAATGCCACTGTGGACGAAACCAAGGCGGCATTGGCCGCGGCGGGCCTCGCGACCGACGCCGTGACGATCCCGTTCACGATCACGGTCGTCAAGACGGGCGGCCGCGTCGTCATGTTCGACGCGGGAACGGGCGCACAGCTGGCGCCGACGGCGGGCAAGCTCGCCCAGAACATGGCGGCGGCCGGCATCGACCCCGCGACGATCGACACCATCGTCGTCACCCATTTCCATCCCGACCACATATTTGGCCTGATGGAGAAGGGCACCAATACCCAGGTTTATCCGAATGCCGAGATTGTCGTTCCGGAAAAGGAGCTGGCATTCTGGACCGATCCCGGCGTGTTTGCGAAGTTGCCCGAGGCGCGGCACGGGCTCGCCAAGCGCATCCAGGCGACGCTGCCCTCGTGGTCGAACGTGACGCGCATCGACGACGGCGCCGAGGTCGCGCCGGGTATCATTGCGGTCGGCGCCTACGGTCACACCGCAGGGCACACGACCTATCAGGTCGGATCGGGCAAGGATCAGCTGATGGTGCTCGCCGATATCACCAACATCCCGGCGCTTTTCGTGCGCAATCCCGGCTGGCACGCCGTGTTCGACGGTGACCCGCAAATGGCCGAAGCAAGTCGCCGCCGCATGTTCGATCGGGTGATTGCCGACGGTGCGATCATCACCGGATACCATTACGGCATGCCGGGCGCTGGCCGCATCGAGAAGGACGGCAACGGATATGCCTTCGTGCCGATCGCGTGACGGGGGCGTCGTGAGGATGATCGGAGGGCGCGCGGGCCGGAGCGGTGCGGGAGCGCCGGGGCGCGCCGCAGGCGCCAGGATCGCAGACGCCAGGATCGGCGTCGGAATAAGGATCGCGAGTCTCGCCGCACGTCCGTTGTCGCCGCGCCCGCGCCGCGTTGCGGGCGATGGCTCAATTGCGCAAGGCGAGTCGCGCGAGCCGCTCGTTCGCCGACAGGTCTATCGTTCGACGCTCGTCATGATGGTTCGCGCACCGCGGGCGGGCCGCGTCAAGACACGGCTCGCGCGCGATGTCGGCGCGATTTCCGCCACCGCGTTTTATCGGCAGTCGTCGCTGACGTTGGCGGCGAGGCTCGGCCGCGATCCCCGTTGGCGGTTCCTGCTGGCCGTGACGCCGGACAGCGATGTCGTTAGCTCGGCCTGGCCCCACCGGGTGCCTCGCTTGCCGCAAGGGCGCGGCGACCTGGGGGGCAGGTTGCAGCGGTTATCCGCGACGGCGCCAGCGGGTCCGCTGCTCGTCATCGGCTCGGATAGTCCCGCGATTGAACCGCGCCACATCGCCCGGGCCTTCAAAGCGCTGGGCCGCAGCGACGCCGTCATTGGCCCGGCGCCCGACGGCGGCTATTGGCTGATCGGCCTCAAGCGATTGCCGCGCCTGCTGCGGCCGTTCGTGAACGTGCGGTGGTCTTCGGCCGATACCCTTTCGGATACGCTCGCAAATCTCGATGGCTGTCGTGTCGAGTTGCTCGAGCCACTGGAGGATATCGATGATGCGACCTCGCTTGCGCGATCCGAGGGGCGTCATGCGCGCCGCGTGCCTTGCCGTTGACCGGCCCGCCCGTTCGGCGGGGGCTGGCATGTGTTTCGGCGACGTAAGTCTTTCGCGGCGCGGTGTGTCTGACATATGAATTGGATGGTGTTAAGCTCGCCAACGTTCCGGCTCGAACGCTTGGTTCCCGAGCGTCTCCGCCGGACCACCAGCCAATTCTATGTATGCGTTCTGGATGCGCCGACTGTTGACGACCTTCGCCCGGAAACACTCGTCAGTTCCAGAACACTAGCCCAATGTGTTGATTGCAGACCTTTTCATGTCGAACGCGCCGCAAACGTACTCCCCGTCGCAATATCTCGAGGCCGGCTATCATGCCGAGAAGGCTGGCGAACTCGATCGCGCGGCGCAGTATTATGTTTACTTGGCCGAAAGCTTCCCCGAGACGCCCGAGGGGGAAGCGGCGCGCGGTGGCCTGATCCGAATGGGGATGGCCAATCGGCTCGCAGGTGTGGCTTCGCAGCAGGCGGCAACACCAGTTGCGGGCCCCGCGACGGCGCGGCCCGGGCGGCAAGCGGCATACGGCCGGACGCAGACACCAATGCCTGGCGCCACGCAAGGCGGGGCGGGTGCCGCATCTGTCGCCTCCCACGGTCAGCTGCCGGGCCATTCGACGTCTCGCGCGGCGGGGGAGTGGCAGGCAGCCAGCCAGCGCCCGGCCGCTCACGGTCATGTTGGTGGCCACCAGCAGCATGGCGCACCGCAGCCGGGCTACCAGCAGCGGCACGGCGATGCGCCGAACGCGACTTGGCCGCACGAAGAAGGGCGCCCCGCTCAGCATGGCGACCGTATACGCTTGGCCGAACTTCAGCGCTCGCCGCTCACCATGGGATCAGCGCCAAACGCCGCGAACTCACCGGCCGTGCTCGAGGCCGAGGCCGGCGATACAATGCGGTTGCCGGAGATCGTTGCCCGTCGTGCACGCGAACTCGCGGATGGTGAGGCGATCGGCCATCTCGCGCCGGGCCATCCGAAGGGGCGTGTCGTCGCCGTCGTTCTCATATGGCTCGGTTGGATTGCCGTGTCCGGCGGGCTTGCCCTCGTCGCCATCGGTCTGTCGGGGTACTCAGCCGCGCTGGGAGAGAGCGTCGCCGGACTGCCGCTCGGCGCGGTTGCCGGTGCGCCGCTGGTCCTTATCGGTCTTTGTCTTGTGCTTGCCGGCTACGTATCGATTGCGACATTCGATACCTCGGACGCGATTCGCGAGATCAAGCTGCTGACGCGTGCACGAGCCGATCTCTAATGGTCCGGTTTTTACATTCGCTTCCCGGTACACCCCGGTCGCTTCCTGGTACTCCCCGGTGCTGCGTGGTTCGCTGACGCATCGGCCAGACGCCGATCCTCAGCTTCCCCGACGATGCTCCTCGAGCCGCGGCATGATTTCGACGAAGTTGCAGGGCCGATGGCGATTGTCGAGCTGCCATTTGAGGATGCCGTTCCAGGCGTCCTTGCAGGCGCCGGGAGACCCCGGCAGGCAGAAAATATAGGTGCCGTGGGCGACACCGCCGCACGCACGCGACTGGATCGTCGACGTTTCGATCTTCTGGTAGGACAGCATGTGAAAGACGATCGCAAAACCTTCGATCTCTTTCTCGAACAGCGGCTTCACGGCTTCCGGCGTTACGTCGCGGCCGGTGAACCCGGTTCCGCCGGTCGTAATGACGACATCGATTTCCGGATCGTCGATCCAGCCCTTGACGATCGCGCGGATGGCCGCGACGTCGTCCTTGACGAGAGCCCTGTCGGCGACCAGGTGACCTGCCTCGGTGATCATGTCCGCGAGGACGCCGCCCGACCGGTCTTCGGCGAGGGAGCGCGTGTCGGACATCGTCAGCACGGCGATACGGACAGGGTGGAAAGGACGCGTCTCATCGATTTTTGCCATGCCGGTTCGTCTCCAGAAGGGTTCCGGGGGCGGACTTTGGCGGCAATCTGGGCTGGCGTAAAGTGCGCGGCCGATCGCCCACGGCGAATACGATATCCGGCCGAGGCGACACCACGCGTCGAGGACGGTCGCCGGGTCAGGCAACGATCCGGTCGCTGGCGAATGAAATCGGCAGACAGATGTCGGTGCGCAGCCGCTCGGGCCGAACATACATGGGATCGTCCAGATAAAGTTCGACCACCGGCCGCGTTGGACTGACCTCGAGGCCATGGCGGCTCGACCAGGTTGAGCGCATGTGACGCAATGCGTCGGCGAGGCCGTCGTGCGAGCCGACATGTCGTTTTCGCGCATAGGCGCCGCTTGGCAAGCGTTGATGGCCGAGGCCATCGAGCGCTGCGGGCCGGATGGCGGAAGTCATCTCGATGCATGCGTCGTAGCGGCACTTCGCGGCGGGCACCACGCGCGGATCGTCGTGGGCGAGCCCGTAGCCGCGGTCGACAACACCGCGCAGACGCTGCTTCTCCATCCACGTGAACATCATCCGCCATGCCTTCGCCGAGGCCTCGGCGTAGTTGCCATGGCAGCGAAAATAGATCAGTTGGGTTGGGCGGAGATAGACGAACCCGGATGCCACGGCGATTCCCCGAAGATGAAACAGCGCAGGCCAAAGCGAATGGTCTGCTTCCAATACGCAGGATAACGCTGTCCAATTCGACTTCGATTAATGCGTTGTCTGCAATTTTAATGAGATTTGAATGGCAGCATGTGGTGCATCAAGGGATGTCTATAATACATTGATTATACGATATATTATAAGATTTATAAAATAATAGCTTTCAATTGAAGGAGATCGCGCCAGACCTGCCGTTTGGCGGCGGGCGTCCGCAGCAGATACGCTGGATGCAGCGTCGCCATCGCCCTGATTTTGCGTTCGCCGAAACGTGCTTCGCGCCATTTCCCCCTTAGCCGCATGATGCCGTCGTCGATCTCCAGAACCGATTTTGCCGCGGCGCCGCCGAGTAGCAGAATGGCGTCGGGCTCGACCAGTTCCACCTGACGCTCGAGGAACGGACGGCACGCAAGTGTTTCCTCGCTGGTTGGCGTGCGGTTGCCTGGCGGCCGCCAATAGACGACGTTCGTGATGTGGACGTCGGCTTCCTGCAGGTCGATCGCGGCGAGCATGCGGTCGAGCAATTGGCCGGCGCGTCCGACAAAGGGACGACCTTCGATGTCCTCGTCACGGCCGGGCGCTTCGCCGATGATCATGATGCGCGCTTTCGGGGCGCCGCGGTAGACGCACGTGGACTTCGCCGTCGCCTTGAGAGCACATCCCGTGAAATTCGAAATCGCGCGCGTCAAAGCGGCGATGTCGGGCGCGGCGCGGGCGCTCTGGCGGGCGGCAAGCACGGCCTGGTCCGGCGCGATGGCGGTGAAGCGGGGCGATGTCGCGCCGGTACTGGCAGCTGTCGTGGCAGCGGTACTGGCGGCGGCAGTGGGCGCCCGCGCCGTCACGCGTGCCGGAGCCGAGGTTGCGACCGTGTTTGCCGTTGGCCGCGAAGCCGGGGGGCTGGCGCCGGACGGCGCGCTTACCGCAGTCGACGTCTCGGTCGCTCCTCGGGCTTGCTGCGCTCCCGTTTGATTGGGCCATACGAAACCGGCGCCCGGCGCCTTCAGGCCATCGGCCAGCCAGTCGATTGGCATGTCGGCCAGCACGCTATCGGCCCCGGCATCGATCTGCCAAGCCAGCATGCGCAACAATTCGTCGGTATCTGCAACCGGTTCCATCGTGGCACTTTAGTGCGTGATCGAGGGATTCGCACCACTCCGCGCTTGGGCAGGGTGGATTGGATGCGCTAAACCCCAAGTCAAAGCGTCATGCGCACGGAAAGAACAGCCCGCGCCCGCCAAGGCCGGCACCACGAGAGGAAGGGTTCAACGCAATGGCATCGAACGGTGACACACTGCCACCCCGTGAGGCGATGGACTACGACGTCGTGATTGTCGGCGCGGGTCCGGCCGGGCTTGCCGCCGCGATCCGTCTGAAGCAGAACGCGGCCGCCGCCGGCACCGAAATCAGTGTCGTCGTCGTCGAAAAAGGCTCGGAGGTCGGTGCCCACATCTTGTCGGGTGCCGTCATCGATCCGATCGGGCTCAACCGCCTCGTTCCGGACTGGAAGGAACGCGGTGCGCCGGTCGAAACGCCGGTGAAGCGCGATGTCTTCCTTTATCTCGGACCGGCGGGCGTGCTCCGGCTGCCGAACTTCCTGATGCCGCCGCTGATGAACAATCACGGCAACTACATCGTCAGTCTCGGGGCGCTCTGCCAGTGGCTCGGCGAACAGGCGACGGATCTCGGCGTCGAGATCTATCCAGGCTTCGCCGCGACCGAGATCCTCTACACGGAGGCAGGCGCGGTGGCCGGCATCGCGACCGGTGACATGGGCGTCACGCGCGAGGGGGAGCCCGGTCCGAATTTCACGCGCGGCATGGAGCTCAGGGGCAAATATACGTTCTTCGCGGAGGGTGCGCGAGGATCGCTCACCAAGCGGCTGATCGCCGAGCACAAGCTCGATGCCGGCCGCATCCAGAAGTACGGCATCGGCCTGAAGGAGTTGTGGGAAGTCGCGCCCGGCAAGCACGAACCCGGCCTCGTCCAGCACAGCTTCGGGTGGCCGCTCGACAACAAGACCGGCGGTGGCTCGTTCCTCTATCATTACGGGGAAAATCTCGTTGCGGTCGGCTTCGTCGTGCACCTCAACTACGAGAACCCCTACCTCTCACCCTACGACGAGTTTCAACGTTTCAAGACCCATGCCGTGATCGCGCCGACCTTCGAGGGTGGCAAGCGTATCGCGTATGGTGCGCGTGCGCTGACGGAAGGGGGGTGGCAGTCGATCCCGGATCTGGTGATACCGGGCGGCGCGATCCTCGGGTGTGGCGCCGGCTTCATGAACGTGCCGCGCATCAAGGGCAGCCATAATGCGATCCTGTCGGGGATCGCGGCGGCGGACGCCGCAGCGGCAGCCCTCGAAAATGGGCGCGCGCATGACAAGCTCGACGCCTACGAGACGGACGTCCGCACGGGTGACATCGCGCGCGATCTCAAGCGCGTTCGCAATGCCAAGCCGCTGTGGTCGCGGTTTGGGACATTCCTCGGCATCGCGCTCGGCGGCATGGACATGTGGCTCAACACCGTCATTCGCGGCGTCGGCCTCGGCTACACGCTGAAGCACGACAAGCCGGACCATGCTTCGCTCAGGCGTGCGCGGTTTTCGAAACCGATCGCCTATCCGAAACCCGATGGCGTTTTGACATTCGACCGGCTGACCAACGTGTCGTTTTCCGCCACCAACCACGAAGAGGATCAGCCGGTCCACCTCAAGCTCGCCGACCCCGGTATCCCCATTCACGACAATCTGCCGGACTATGCCGAGCCGGCGCAGCGCTATTGTCCTGCGGGCGTCTATGAAGTCGTCGCCGAGGAGGGCAAGGCGCCACGCTTCCAGATCAACGCGCAAAACTGCGTGCACTGCAAGACGTGCGATATCAAGGATCCGGCACAGAACATCACTTGGGTTTGCCCTGAGGGCGGCGGCGGTCCAAACTACGCCGGCATGTGAGGCGGGAGACTGACCCGGTGGGACGAACGGCGCCGCGAGCCCGGCCGATTGCCGGGATCGGCGCCACTTTGACCGATCCGCGGCCTTCTCCGGTACGTCGGGCCGCTTTCTCGGTCACTCCTGCGTCGGGCGTGGCCTAAACGCGCCAATGCAGGCCGATACGCAACTATTTTGCAACTATCACGTCGACTTGGGCGCGCGCGCGAGCTTACGCTGCGCCTCGATAAGCAACAGAGTTGTCCACCCTCGTGTGGCCACAGCGATTCGTCGGTCGCCAAGACCCGAGTTTTGTTGATACCTTCGGGCACGAGAATCGGGTCGCGATGGGTCGCGGCCGGGACGGAGAATAACCGCATGGTCTTGACCTCGAGGTACGCCCGCAACACCGGATCGAGCCTCTTGCTGGCCGTATTCCTGCTGGGCGGCGCGGCATCGGAACCGGCAGAGGCGCGCAGTCCTGAGAGCTTCGCGGCGGCGCGCTCGCTGGTGGGAAGCTACCTCGCGGGGAGGTTCGCCAAGGGCCAGAACGAGATCGCAAGCGCGGCCGATTTCTACAGTACGGCCTTGCTGCACGACCCGGACAACGAGATCCTGATCGAGCAAGCGTTCATCATGGAGGCCTCGGCCGCCAACTGGGAGCGCGCGGAAGCACTCGCCGCCCAGCTCGTCGAACGCCAGCCGCAGCATCGTCTGGCGCAGCTGACGCTCGGCGTCGCCGCGTTCAAGGCCGGCAAGGTCGCGGAGGCCGACAAGCATCTCGTCGCCGCCGGAAGCGGGCCGATCGGCGATCTGACGTCGGCGCTGCTGCGGGCCTGGATCAAGAAATCCGAGAACAAGGTGTCGGATGCGCTCGACCTTCTCGACCAGCCTAAGCTGGCGGAATGGGCGCAGTTCTATCTGCGGTATCATCGCGGCTTGATTGCCGATACCGCCGGCCGCGAGCGGGACGCCCGATTTGCCTACAAGCGCGTGTTCAAGCAGGACAGCCGCACGCTACGGACGGCCTTGGCCTACGCGCGCCACGCCGCGAATGCCGGTGATCGCAATCTCGCCAAGAGCGTCATGCGCGAATACATCCGCCGCGCGGGCGGCACGCCGCATCCGCTTGCCGTGGAGTTGCTCGGCGAGATCGAGAGCGGCCGGAAGATCGCGCTGCAGATCAGGCATCCGGTTCAGGGCATCTCGGAAGCTCTCTACGGGCTCGGCGAGGCGTTGACGACCGAGGGCGGCGTGTCGATCGGTATCGTTTATCTGCAACTCGCGCTGATGTTGCAGCCCGATCAGCCGCTGGCACTTGCCGCACTGGCGCAGGCCTACGAGACAACGAAGGATTACGAAGCGGCCAACGCCACCTACGACAAGATCCCTTCCGATACACCCCTGCAGAACGCCGTCGATATCCGCCGCGCATTCAACCTCAATGCGCTGGATAAGGTCGACGCCGCGAAGACGCTGCTCGAAACAGTTGCCAAACGTGCGCCCCAGGAATTGGCACCGCTCGACGCGCTCGGGAACATCATGCGTTCGCGCAAGCGCTACGACGAGGCGATCGAATTCTACTCCAAGGCGATCAAGCTGATCGGCAAACCCGAGAAGAGGCACTGGGCCTTTTTCTACTCGCGCGGCACCTGCTACGAGCGCACCCGGCAATGGCCGAAGGCGGAAGCCGATCTCAAGAAGGCGCTGAGCCTCGCGCCCGATCAGCCACTGGTGCTGAACTATCTCGGCTACTCGTGGATCGACCAGGGCGTCAACCTGCGCAAGGGGCTCGAACTGATCGAAAAGGCGGTGTCCTTGAAGCCCGATGACGGCTACATCGTCGACAGCCTCGGCTGGGCACAGTACCGGCTTGGGCGTTATCAGGAAGCCGTCCGTCATCTCGAGCGCGCCGTCGAGTTGCGCCCTGATGATCCCGTGCTGAACGACCACCTCGGCGATGCGCTCTGGCGTGTTGGCCGCGAGCGCGAGGCGCGCTTCCAGTGGGATCAGGCGCTATCGCTCGGACCAGAGGCCGAAGACGCGGAAAAGATCCGCAAGAAGCTGGTGGCCGGACTGCCGTCGCGCGTCGAAGCGCGTGCTCTCAAGAAGGCGCGTGCCGCGAACCGTGACGACCGCCGCTCGAAGCGCGTCGAGAGCGTTCCACCGCCAACACCGAAGACGCTGCGCTGAGTGATGGCGCCGGCATGTCCTGGTGCATCGGGCAACCGTGCGTAGCGTCCGTCACGCCACGAGCTGGCTGGCGAACCAGCTCGGATCGCACCGAATGACGCTTTTTGTCGAAACGGCCCGGCCAAAGGTCAATCTCACGCTGCGCATTCTCGGGCGCCGCGCCGACGGCTATCACGCGCTCGAAAGCCTCGTCGCCTTCGCGGACGGCCCGGCGGATATCGTCAGCCTCGATTGCGGAGAACCTCGCGGGATCACGGTTACGGGGCCATTCGCCGGTGGCATCGCCGGGCCAAACCTCCTCGCGACGGTGCTTGAACTCGCCTCCGCGGCAGCACCTGCCGGTTCAGAGCTACGCCTCGGTCATGTGCGGCTAGCAAAGACCCTGCCCGTAGCCGCTGGAATCGGCGGCGGCTCGGCCGATGCCGCAGCTCTCCTGCGCGCCGTGCGACGCGCAAATCCAGACGCCGCCGCCGCGATCGACTGGCACGCGATCGCGCTGCGTCTCGGCGCCGACGTGCCCGTCTGCCTCTTGGACCGCGCCGCCTTCATGACCGGTATCGGCGACAACCTGCAACCGATCGCGCGGCTGCCTGGCCTGCCGGCGGTACTCGTCAATCCGCAAGTTGCGGTGCCCGACGACAAGACCGCGCAGGTTTTCCGTCGGCTGGGTGCGCCGCAATTGTCCGGGCCGGAACTCGGGCCGGAGCCACCAGGCCAGCTGACACGCGACGCGCTGATCGAGCTGATTGACGGCGGCAACGATCTCGAAGCTGCCGCGCGCCGTGTCGTACCGGCGATCGGCGCGGTACTTGAGGAACTGCGGGCATCCTCGCGTTGCCGGGTTGCCGCAATGTCGGGTGCCGGCCCGACCTGCTTCGGCATATTCGACGATATGGATGATGCGAAAGATGCGGCGGAGGCCCTCGCGGTGGCGCGGCCCAGGTGGTGGGTCGCGGCATCGGTTCTCGGGTAGGCATGGCGCACCGCGATGATGAGAGGCTGGGGCGACGGTGGTGGCTCGGCGTCCGGTCGGAAGCGGACGGCGCCCATGCCGGCGCTTTCGTCTCCACTTGCGCCGGGATGGGGTTGCAATAAAATATGCCGACCTGTGACGATCCGGACGGGGATGGCCCGCCGAACGCCGTGGCGGAAGTCGGGATTGCTCAGTGATGCGGGAAACGGCGGCGACGCGGGCGGGAATCCGTCGATGACCGGGTTGCGCGAAGTGTTGCGCCAAGCCAAGGCGGAGCCCGGTCGGGCCGTATTCATTTCGCGGGCCGGAGCCGATCCAAGGCAGCGGCTCCTTGCCGGCGTGATCGCCGAGATCCTGCGGAGGCTCGGCTATATCGTAATTTTGCAGGACGATCATTTCCAGCACGCGGACTTCCTGCTTGCCATGGATCGCGTTCTAGCGGCGGGCCCGCGTGTGCTGGCTATCGTCTCGAGAGAATATCTCGAGAGCGATCACTGTATGAAGGAGGCCGTGGCTTCCCTCGGCCAGGACCAGATGAACGCGGCGGGGCACCTCGTCGTTCTCAGGATCGACGATGAGAGGCCGCGAGGCCTGCTTCAAAATATCGTTAGCGTCGATTTCAGGGACGCCTGGCAACGTAACGACCAAAAGGAGATGGAAGCGCTCTTGCTGAAAGCGCTAGGGCGGCCGAAACACTCTCGGGCCGGTCAGAGCAATTCCGAGTTGGCCGCGATTCAAGCTGACTTTGAACCGAACAACAACGACGCCGGGAGGGACGCGAAATTGCCGATCGACGCAGGGCTCCTGCAGGAGCGGTCGTTTGAACATTTCCTTCGTGCAATCGATCTTTCGACCGTCGAGAGAATTGCGGTCATCGCAACTGTCGGCAACGTCACGATACGGCAGCTCCGCACCGTCTTGAAGGAGAAGGCGAAGAGTGTCGGGAGCCGCTCGATCGACGTCGATGTTCTTTTGAGTTCGTCGGCACAATCGAGCGCAAAACGCGCATCGGGACTGAAGGCGACAATCGACGGATTGAAAAACTTCGCCTCGGAAGTGACGTGCTTCAAGGTTCAGGTTCGGACCTACGCTTCCCCGCCGATCTTCCGCGGGACCATCGTGGAGCATGTCGGTGGCGAAACGAGCGGGTACGTTGCTTATTACTATTGGGGCAGCACCGAAGTGCACAGAAACGCATCGTTCGCGGCAGGCAACGGCGTGTCGATCAAGAAGGGGGATGCGGCCAATCCTCTGCTGCCCGTCGTGCGCTCGTGGTTCGATCACTTCTGGGGGAATGGTGCGATCAACACCATCCTGTTCGACTTCGACGACACGATTTTCGACACGACCGATGCTCAGGTTGGCGCCTGGGTGAGGGCGATCCAGGCGTTGCTGGATTGCGGTGCTGTGACCGCGGACGCGTTCAGGGCACCGCTGCGAGAGGCGATCCTCGCCAAACAGGATCTGTTGCCGCTGATGCGCGACATCTTTCTCGACGAGCAGAATGCGAACCTCATCCTGCGACGTATCATGGCGCCTGATCCAGCGCCCTTCGTTCTCGATTTCATCAACAAGAACCGCACCGCCGCGCGGACGCTACTGACGAAAGACGGCAGCCAGCCGATCAGCATGGTCTTGGAAGATATCAAGGCATTGGCCGAACGATATCGACTGGTGATCGTGTCGGCGACGTCGGAGCAGTTGATCGAGGACGTATTGCAGAAGCATCGCCTCGGCGGTCTCTTCTCGTATGTTTTTGGAAGGTCGGCCGATGAATTCGACAGCAAATGGGAGGGTGTCGAGGCGAAGGCGCAGCGGTTCATCAGGATTGCGGCGATGCTCGGCATACCGCTCGATCGTATGGCGTTCGTCGGGGATTCTGATTCCGACTATCGCGCCGCACGGCAACTGGGCGTCGAGTTCATCGAGAACCGCTACAACGCAATCAAGAACGGTCGAAAAACACTGTTGCGCGAAGGTGGATCGAACCATCTCGGCATCACGGGGAGCAAGGCCGGAGAGTTGATCGATTGCGTCAACAGGATAGAAGCGGCGCACCGCTCGTCGCGAACGGTATAGGGTTGCGCACTTGAAACAAATGGTAGCTCGACGCTAGTGTTCCGTCTCCGACACTTGGTTCCCCTTGCAGCACCCG
>JAGRKS010000164.1 GCA_020442185.1 Hyphomicrobiaceae bacterium | reverse complement strand
AGGGTTTCACGATCGGCTTGCAGTTTGGCTTGAAGCCCGTGAAGCCCGGTCCGCACGGCACGCGGATAGGTACACACTGACCGTCGTCGGGCTTCGTGCCTGCCGGACAGGGCGGGGGATTCTGCCCGCCCGGCTTGCCGCACCATTGACCATTGGGCAGCCGTGACAGTTGCCAGCCCTTGCGCTTGAGGACGTAGACGCGCGTCGCTGGGACTTCCTGCATGCCGTGTGGACAATCATAGGTCGGCGGCGGCGGCGGCGGCGGCGGCGGTGGTGGGGGTGGCGGGGCACCCTTGATGCCGCAGTACGTGCCGTCGGCAAGTTGCGTGATCGTCCAGCCCTGTCGGCGCAGACGCGGCACGCGATGGGCCGGGATGGTCGTCATGCGCGGGGGGCACACGAGTTCGACCGGTTCCTTGCCGCAGTACTCGCCACCACGCATCCGGATCACCGTCCAGCCCTTGCGACGCAGGCGCGGGGCCTCCGAAGCGCGGACCTTCTGCATGCCATCCGGGCAGCCGGTTTCGACCGTGCGGCAGTTGGGCCAGCGGCCGACCGTATTCGGCGGGCACACCGGGTCTGGTGTCACCGTCGGCGGCGGCGGTGGCGGCGGCGGCAGGGTCGGCCGGCCGGGACGGCGCGGCACGCACTGGCCGTCGTCGAGGTCGTAACCGGCGGGGCACTGGACGCGGCAGATCCGTTCGGGTGCCATCGCGTCGGCCTGGCCGGTATCGTCCGACGGGTCGGTATTGCTCGGCGTACCGCCCGCTGGCTGGGCGATCTCGACGATGTTCGGCAGTCTGCAGCCGAGTTCCTTCACCTGTGACAGCGAGAACGTGGCCGACAGATTGAGCACGAGGCTCGTGTCAGTGACGATGTTGGCGTTCTGGTAGGTGCAGGTCGCACCCCCACCACCGCCGACACCGACGCACACCCAGGGGGCCGTCCACGTTCCGTCGACGGGTTCGCCCGGCAGCGTTTCGTTGAGGACGACGTCACCCGAGAAGTTGTCGGGGCCGAGGTTCTCGACCGTGATGGTCCAGTCGCACTGGTAGCCACTGTTGGTCTCCTTGCAGATGCCGTCCGCGGTCTTCGTCACCTTGAGGTTGCTGCTCTCCTCCGGGGGCGGAGGGGGCGGTGGCGGCGGTGGCGGCGGTGGCGGCGGCGGGATCGTGACGCAGGCCGATTCCGGAACGATCGAGATCGCGTCGTCCTTGTCGTCCGCCGGGTTGGTGTTCTTCGGCGGGCCGAGCGGGGCGACGATCTCCGACTGGTTGCGGATCTTGCACTGGTTGTCGAGCGCGACACCGATCGGCACCTTTAAAGTGACGACGAAATCGGTGCCCGCACCCGGCACGGGCAACAGCTTGTTCGCGAGCGTGCAGAGGTGTGTCGTCGCGTTCTGCTGGTTGCAGGTCCACGGGTCGAGCGAGGGGCCCTGCAGCAGTTGGGTGCCGACAGGGTAGGTGTCGATAACGTCGATCGAGCCGTTGAAGGCGCCCGGTCCGGTGTTCTCGACGCGGATCGTGTAGTTGCAGAAGTAGTGGCCGCCGTTGAGCGTGCACGTCTCGTTGATCGGGGTCTTCTCGATCTTCAAGTTCGTTTCACGGTCACGGCACAGTTCTTCCGGCAACTGGGCGACGGCGCTGTCGCTGTCATCCGCCGGATTGGTGTTTTTCGGCGGCCCGACGGGGTCGACAATCCAGGCACGGTTCGGCAATTTGCAGTCGTACTGCTTGGCCTGGGCCGCCGGGATCTTGCCATAGACCCACAGATGCACCTTGCCACCCGGAGCGAGCGTGACGTTCGCCGGGTTCTTGTGCGCGCACTCCCACGTGTTGCCGCCGACATTGCCGCAGTTCCAGTTGAAGGCGGGTGCCCACATGAAGTTGACACCGTTCGACATCTGGTCGCGGACCTTGATCGGACCGTGGAAGAAGTGCACGGGGTGCGTGTTCTCGACGGTAACGTGATAGCCGCAGACATAATCGCTGCCGACGAGCGTGCAGGAAAGAGCCTCCTTCTCGAGCTTCAGGTTGGTGCGATCGTTGCCGGGCACACACCGCGGATCGGGGATGAATGCGGTCGCGGCGTCGATGTCGTCCGTCGGGTCGATGTTGCGGCGCGAACCGCCCAAAGGCCACTCGATTTCGGCCACGTTGGTGAGCCGGCAGCGAATGGGGTTCTTCGGAACGACGGCGTGAACCGTCAGCCACACGCTCTGTCCGACGGCGAGGAAGGTAAACGGACGGACGCAGCGGACGTTCGCGGCGCTGCCGCCGACTTTCCAGCACTGCCACGGCGGCTGGCTCGAGAAGAACGTGTTGAGGCCTGGCGGGTTCGCCGGGAACCAATCACGGACGCGAATGGTACCGAAGAAGTTGTCGGGACCGGTGTTGCGGACGCGGACGCGATATTTGCAGACCCACGAGCCGCCCGCCGACCAACAGCTGTTCGGGATGGCGCGCTTCGTCAGCTCGAGGTTGTTCTCGTGGTAGGGGTCCTCGGGCCACTCCGGCCATTCGGGTGTGAACTCCGGCGTATCACCGGGCGGAATCCAACCGAATTCCGGCAATTTCGCATCGCACGGCTGCCAGATCTCGACGTCGCCGATGTGCCCCGCCTTCTCGGGGTCGAGGAAGATGTTGTCGTAGTCGGCGAAGTAGGATTTGGACGGCGGCACGTTGTCGGGACGGACCGCCGAGACGGCGTTGCCCTGCAGGCCCGCAACGTCGGCTGCAACGGCTGCATCGCCGTTTTCGTCGCTCGAACGCAGACGGTCACCCGTCGACCAGAGGAAATCGCCGCACGCGTTGGTGCGGGCGTTGCCCTGCTCGTCGTAGTCGTAGCCAAGTGCAATGCCGCCATTCGCGTGGCGGTGATCGGCCGGCATGGCGATGGCATACTGTTCGGCATCCGCCGACCAGCGGCTTTCGGTCGCCGGATCGTCGGGCTGCTCGAGCGTGTAGCGGCGGACGTCCGACTTCTCGGCCAAGGCGAAGACGGAGTAGTCGTAGCTACCGCGAATCTCGCCGCGCTGGGCGAGGTACATGCGCCCCTGCTTGTCGAACAGCATGTCCGTGATCGGTCCGTCGCCGGCGAGATTTTCCGCGTCGAGCTCATAGCGAGCGTCGCCGGCGAAGCTGCCGTCGGCAGCGATGCCGATCGAGTACACCTGATGGTCGACGGCGTAGTAGAGACGTCCGTCGTGGACGGCCATGCCGTACACCATGCGTTCGCGCGCCGTGAAGCCCCAGGTTTCGGGCTTGGTGACATCGAATGCAGCGGCTGTGATGTCCGCCTTGACGCCGTCGTCGGCGACGGCGGCGAGCCCTTTGGCGGGGCGGCCGTCGACGCCGTGGTCGAAGGTGTCGATCAGGGTTCCGTTGGCGTCGATGCGGTGGATCAGGCCGGTGTCGAGGTCCGACGCGTAGAACGTGCGGCTCGCCTTGTCATAGACGACGTCGCCGACGCCCGGGCCGCTGTTGTCGGGCAGCGTCGCGAACACCGAAATGGCACCCGAGGTGCCGTCGACCTTCCAGATGGCGCCCGGCGATCCGCCTTTGTCGGTCGCGAACATGCCGTCCATCCAGAGGGCTTGCGCATGTCCGGTCTTGAGGCGGTCGGCGACGCCATCGCCATCACCGTCCGGCTTGACGATATGCAGGCCGAACGCCGATGTCGCGCCGAGGTAGATGTTGGGGGGCGTCGTCGCCGACGACGTGTCGTCGAGCGTGATCGCGAAGACCTGGCCGATCTCCTTGGCGAGGATCTGGCGCTTGCCGAACGGGGTCACGAGTTGGCCGGCAGGCGGCCCGCCGAGGGTGCCGAGCGACATGATCTGCGCAGAGGCGCCGTCGGGATTGATGAAGAAGTGGTCGAGCGGGTCGGCCATCGGCGGAATGGGCGCGGACGAGGGGCGGATGCCCGAAAAGCCCGTGATGACGGCATCGCCGGGGGCGAGCCGTGCGTCTGCCGCGTGCGATGGCGCGAGGCCGATCAGCAGAAATGCGAGAACCAGCAGGCCAACGATGGAACGCTGGACGATGCTGGCGAAATCGGTGGATTGACGTGGTGGAGTACACGGTCCGCGTTTGCGGTGGCCGGTCGCTCCGGGCGGGCCGGAGTAGGGCTCCGGTACGGCCGTTTGGCGGTGCATCAATGCTCTCCTTCTGAACGGTTTGTGGGCAGGCGATACCTGCCGCTGAACCTTTGTCGTAGTCAGGAGGAAACGGGTTCGATGTCTTGACGGAGTGTCCGCCACCGGAGGTTCGCTCGTCAATCCTTTCATGGGCCAGTCATGGGCCGCACATGGGCCAGTCATGGATAAATCCGAGCGCCGCGAGCCCCGCTTCCCGGGCGCGTTCAGCCATGCCTGGGTTGAGGCGGAAGGCACTCAGCTGAGGAGCGCTGCCACGTGCGCGCCGATCGCGAGGCTCGCGGTCAGCCCGGGGCTCTCGATACCGTAGAGCGCGACGAGTCCAGCAAGCCCATGGGTCTCTGGCCCGTGGATTGCGAAGTCGGCGGCGGCCTCGCCCGCAGATGATAGTTTGGGGCGGATGCCGGTGTAGCCTTCGTTGAGCGCATCACGAGGCAGTCCCGGCCACCAGCGGCGGATTGCAGCCTCGAATGCGGCGCGTCGCGCGCCACATCCGTCGTCGAAATCGTAGCTGACCCGATCGACCCAGGTGACGTCGGGGCCGAATTTGGCGGCGCCCGCCATGTCGAGCGTCAAGTGAACGCCCAGGCCGCCGTCTTCGGGCATCGGGTAGATGAGCCGCCGGAACGGAGCCTTGCCTGCGAGCGTGAAATAGTGCCCCTTCGCGAAGAAAGTGGCGGGCGGCGCATAGGGCGCGTGCCGCGGCGGCGACGATGGCGAGGTGGCTGCGAACATGCTGCGGGCGAGGTCGCTCGACCACAGTCCCGCCGCGATGATCACTTCGCGTGCGGAGAGCGTGTCGCTTGCGCCACCGCTGTCGAGCGCGATGGCGAAACCGCCGCCGTCGACGGGTGCGAGCGACGTCACGCGCGTTCCGAAAACAACGTCGCCGCCGCCCGCCTGGATATGTCCCTCGAGCGCCGTCATCAGGGCATGGCTGTCGATGATGCCGGTCGATGGCGAGAGGTAGGCCGCGGCGCACGCGAGGTCCGGCTCGAGGGCTTCGACGGCAGAGCCGTCGAGCCGCTCGAGGTCGTCGACACCGTTCAGCGCCGCCGTCCGGGCGATCGCCTCGAGCTTGGAGATTTCGGCTGCGCTCGTCGCGACCAGCAGCTTGCCCAATCGCTTGAACGGCACGCCGTTGTCGCTTGCAAAGCGGTAGAGCATCGCCTTGCCGGTGACGCAGAGCCGGGCCTTGAGGCTGCCGGGCGGATAATAGAGCCCGGCGTGAATGACTTCGGAGTTGCGTGACGACGTTTCGGCGCCGACATGGTCGTGCATCTCGACCAGAAGCACGCGGCGGCCGCGTTCGACGAGCGCGTGCGCGATGGCGAGGCCTGCGACACCGCCGCCAATGACGAGCGTCTCGACATCGAAGGCGATGCGCCCGCTCACCATCTCGGGCCACTCCGCGGTCCCGCGGCCCCCGGATCGAGCATTGCCGACGTGCCCTTCCGAAAGGGCGGCCGGAGCCGATGGCCGATGCCGCGAGATGCGTCGTGGACAAACCGGCCCGGCCGGCCTGGGGCGGTTGACATGACGGCGGAACAAATTAAGAACTTGGGGTTGGACATGGCGGCGGGAAACCGTTCGTCGGCAAGGGGGGGTAGCGTGGCGGTCACGTTCATCCATACGGCAGACTGGCAGATCGGCAAACCATTCGGTGGATTCGACGCGCGCCTGGCTGGCCGCCTCGAGGCGGCGCGTCTCGACGCTATTGACCGGATCGGTGAGGCGGCACGGGAACGCGGGGCATCGTTCGTTATTGTCGCCGGCGACGTCTACGACTCGACCGACCTTGCCGAGCGCACCCTGCGCCAGCCGCTCGAGCGCATGCGTGCGTTCGCGGACCTGACCTGGTTCCTCATTCCGGGAAATCACGACTACGCCGCGCGCAATGGTCTCTGGCACCGTCTTGTGCAATCCGTCTCGCTCCCCGCCAACGTCCGCGCCCTCGTCGAGCCGCGGCCCGAACCCGTTCCGGGCCACGCGGCCGTAATTCTTCCCGCCCCGTTGACGGCGCGAGCCCTGGCGCATGATCCGACGGCCTGGATGGACGATTGCGCGACCGATCCTGGGCTTTGCCGCATCGGCCTTGCGCATGGCGCCGTGCATGGCTTCGGCGGTTCGGGCGAGACGTCGGTCCTGATCGATCCCGGGCGGGTCGCCCGCGCCCACCTCGAATATCTGGCGCTCGGCGACTGGCACGGCACCAAGGAGGTCGCGCCGCGCTGCTGGTATTCCGGCACGCCCGAGCCGGACAATTTTGCGGCGAGCCAGAAGGGTTTTGCACTTGCTGTCGGGATCGATGGTCCTGGCGCCGCGGCCAAGGTGACGCCAGTTGCGACGGGCCACTTCGTGTGGGCCCGGCTCAAGGCGCGCGTCGGGTCTGTGCGCGATCTCGACGCCGTATCGCGCGAAATTGCAGAGTTCACCGATCGTCCGCAACGTCTTCTGCTGACGCTTGCGGTGCAAGGTGCCCTACCGGTCGCCGACTACGAAGCCTTCGCCGCCTGGAGCGGCGATCTCGCGGCGCGGCTGCAGCACGCAGAGATCGCTACGGACGAGTTGGTGATCGAGGCGGATGGCGACGGCATCGCGGCCCTCGACGTGCTCGCCGGCGCGCCCGAGTTGCAGGCCGTGGCGCGACGACTGATCGCGATCCGCGACGGCAGCGGTGGCTTGCCGGCCGCCGACACCGTCGTGAGCGAGCTTCTCGCATTGCGTGATACGGCCATCACGCCCGAGGCCGTCGCCTCGTCGGCGCTCGTCAAGCTGATCCGCGCGGCGCGGGCCGAGGCGGAGGGCTCGTTATGAAGTTGCGCGCGATCCGCCTCGCCGAAGTCGGCATCTTTCGAGACCCGGTCGCGGTCGAGGATTTCAGCGGTCGGCTCGATGTCCTGATCGGTCCGAACGAACTCGGCAAGTCGACGATATTCCGCGCACTTGAAGCCGTCTTCTTCAAGAAGCACACGGCAACCGGAAAGGACGTCGAGCTGATGGTGCCGCGCGCTGGCGGTTCCCCGCAGATCGAGGCGGAGTTCGACGTCGACGGGGTCCGCTGGCGCATTACGAAGCGCTTCGGGAGAAGCCGTAGCGCCGAGTTGCGCGAGCTTGGTGCCGCCGGCGCGGCTTCGCCGGCCGGCGGGGCGGGTGCGGGGCGCATCGCCCGCGGTGCTGACGCCGAGGACGTGCTCGTCGAGCTGCTGCAACTCGATGCTTCGACATCGGGGCGCTTCGCGCTGCTCTGGGTCGGACAGCAGCGCTCCTTGGACCTCGACATCGATCCAGCGACGGGGCGTCCTCGTGACCGTGGCGAGCGCGCGACGCTGCGCAACATCATCGAGCAGGAGATCGATGTGGTTGCCGGCGGAGGTCGCCTGCGCGGCGTCGAGGCGCGGCTCGTTGCGGAACTCGAGACGCATCTGCAGCCGAAGAAGCTCCAGCCGAAAAAGGGTTCGGACTACGAACAGGCGGTGACGCGGCGCGATGCGGCCCGCCGCGAGCTTGCCGCAGCACGCGATCAGGTCGCAGCCGGTGCCGAGCGCGTCCGGCGGCTTGCGCAGCTCACGGAACGCCATCAGGCGGAATTGGCGCCCGCAATACTCGCCCGATTGGCGGAGCAAAGCCGGTCAGCGCACGAGCGTCGGGAGGCTGCGGAGAAAAGCGTCGCTGAAGGCGCGCATCTCTCGGAGCGAGAACGGGCGGCGCGTCTCACTGCGGAGAAGGCGGCAAAGCAGCTCCAGGCCTTCGATGACGACATGACAGCCGCCGCGGGCCTGGTTCAAGCGGAGCAGGAGGTGACCGCTGAACGCCAGCGCCTCGTGGCCGAGGTTGAAGCAAACGCCCGTCTCCTGCAATCGGCGACCGCGTCCTGCGAGCGGCTGCGCGAGCGTGAACGCCGCGCGAGCGATGCGGCACGTCGGGCGGCTGAAACGCTGACCCTGCGGCAGGACCTCCAAGACCTTGAAGAGAAGCTTGCGTCTGCCCGCCAGACCACGGCCGAACACGCAACGGTTGTCGCCGATATCGCGAGCGCCAGCGCGACGGCCGAGCGCCTCGCAGAGCTCGACGAGGCGTGCCGGTCGTTGGCGCTGGCGGATGCGGTTGCGGCTCCGGTCAGCGTCGTTTTCGACGTGCTCGCCGAAGCGCGTCACCGCATCACCATCGACGGAGCGCCGGCCAGCGGGACACGCGATCTGGGCGCAGGGGCCGTGATCGCGATCGACGGCATCGGCACGATCCGCCTCGTGAGGGAGGAAACCCCCGATCAGGCGCGGTTGCGTGCGGGCCGGCAAAGTGCCGCGCAAGAGAAGGCGAAGCTGCTCGCCGATATCGGCGTTGCGACCGTTGACGAAGCGCGCGATGCGGGCCGCGTGCTCGTCCGCCGGCAGGCGCAGAAGGAGAAGCTCGAGGCGCGGCTCGAGGCAATTGCCCCCGCAGGCGTGGATGCCCTGGTGCATGCGCGGGACGAAGTGGCGGCGCGTCTCGAGCCGCTGCTGGCAGCAGAGCAGGCGACCGATCCGGAGGCCGGCGCGGCCGACAGCGTTAGGGCAGACGACCAGAGCCCCGAGGCGGTACGCGATCAGCTCCGTATCGCGGAAGGCGAACGCGAGAGGATACGGAGCGAGAAGGAGGCCCTGTCGTCGAGGCTCGGAGGCATTGGCGCGCGCGCCGAGCAAATCGCGGCCGATATCGCGCGCCTCGATGCAAGGCTTGGTCCCGTGGCGGTGCGTCCTGTCGAGCGCGCCCGGCTGAAAGCGTTGTCGGAAGAGGCGGCGGCGGCACACATGAAGGCCATCGACGAACGCAAGGCGAACCAGTCGTCGGCGCCGGAACCGGATGCGCTGGCCGCGCTCAGGCGGCATGACGACGAGACGCGGGCACGCTTTGAAGCGCTGTCGAAGGAGGCACAGGAGTTGAGCCTCGCCATCCGCGGTCTCGAAGCTGAAATTGCGACGGCTGGCGAAGCAGAGGCCGGTCGCACCGTGCAGCGGCTCGAGGGCGAGTGCGCCCGTCTCGACACCCAGGTCCGGCATTACGAACTCGAGGTTGTGGCGCTGCGGCTTCTCAAGCAGTTGATTGGCGAGGCGGAAAAGGCAAATCGCGACCGGTTCCTGGAGCCGGTGGTCCAGCGGCTTGCGCCCTATCTGTCGGAGGTTTTTCCAGGCGCAGAACTCCGCATCGACGAAATGTTCTCGATTACCGAGCTGAAGCGGGCCGCGGCGGGCGAGCCGTTTCAGGCCTTGAGCGACGGAACCCGCGAGCAATTGGCGATCCTTGTGCGTCTCGGCTTCGGCCGGTTGCTGGCCGATGCGGGCCACCCGGTGCCTCTCGTGCTCGACGACGCTCTCGTGTTCTCGGACGACGATCGGATCGCCGCCATGTTCAAGGCGCTGGAGACCGCGGCCCAGCATCATCAGGTGATCGTGTTCTCGTGCCGCGCCAAGACGTTCGAGGCCCTTGGCGGGCATCGCCTTGCGATATCGCCGTGGCGGTCGTCGGCGCGGGTCGAGACGTAGACGGCCCTTCACTGGCGCCGCCATCGACAGGCCGCGAGGGCAGCCTCGAGGGCAGCCTCGGCGGCAATCCTGGCATCCGGCCTCGGCGGCTGGCCGCACGCCTTACCCACGGCTCGCGGTCTGCTGCACAGGGCACAGTGATTTCGCGGATGCGCTGTTATTTGGCGACGTCTCGATGCCCCGACGTCTCGATGCCCCGACGTCTCGACGCCCGCGCCACACCCGGCGCCGGCCCCTGCTCCGACACGCCAGGGCCCCGCGCGATACCCCCGCGCGCCACGCCGTCGCGCCAGGTTGCTGTGCGACGCGGCGCACAAGACGGGCGGGCCCGGGCGCTGATAGATCGCGTTCCGAGCCACCGATCGTTTCGACCAGCCGCGTTCGCTTGATCGGGAAGCGCCGCTCGCCGGGTCTTGATTCAGCCCTGAGGGTTGTAAGCGGGTTCGGTCGGCGGCGACATCACCTCTCCACCGTTGCTGGCGGTGGGCAGCCCTGCGGTCGGGTCGTCGGAGCGGCGCGATTTGCCCTCGAAGTATGCGCCTTGCTCGATGGCGAGTGACTGATGATAGATGTCGCCCTCGACGCGGCTCTGTGATTGCAGCATGACCCGCTTGCTGCGGATCGAGCCCATGACCTGACCGCGCACGACGGCTTCGTCCGCGATAATGGTGCCGGTGATGCGCGCGCGTTCGCCGATGATGATGTTGCTGCCGCGAATGTCGCCCTGAACCTCGCCATCGATCTGCATCTCGCCCTTCGAGACGAGATTGCCCGTGATGATCAAATCCGGCCCGATCACCGAGGGCGCATTGCGCTCGGAAGAGGCACGCAGCATCGGCGCGCCCGGTCGTGCCGACTGTTGTGCCGCCGGCGCCGCGCCCATGGCGTTACCGAGCGCAGGTGGCTTCTGGGATTCGGGTTCAGCTTTCTTGAAGGTAGGCAACATGACTCTACGACCTCCGCATCGACAACACGCCGGACAAAACAGTCATCGGCAAAATGCCACTCACGACAACCGGTGAGGGTGCCTCGTCCGACCACACGTTCTACGTGTGCCTTCGAATTAGCACGTTTACCGGACCGCGTCATCGCGGCCGGACGAGTTGACCGGCGGTTTATGGCGCTTTGTTGCAGCGGCGTGTCCGCATCGGGAAATCTGCAACGGATTTGACCATTGGCCCGGGCAATTGTGCGCGGACGACGTTGTCGACAACGCGGACCTCGAAACCGACAGATCGAGCGGCGGCGCGCCGACCAGCGTTGAGCGCGACCGTGCTCGACGGTGCGCGAGGGTCCGCTATGACGAGCCCGCGGGCCACGCGCGTGAGTTCGCGCAAGCTCAGCCCGCGAGCGCCTTCACTGCCTCGAGCACTTTTGCCGCATGGCCCGGTACTTTGACCTTTCGCCAGATCTCGCTGATCCTGCCCTTGGCGTCGATCAGCAGCGTCGTGCGCTCGATCCCCATGTACTTGCGCCCGTACATCGATTTCTCGACCCAGACCCCGTAGGCTTCGGCGACAGCCTTGTCCTCGTCCGCGCCGAGCGAGACGTCGATGTCGTGTTTCTTCTTGAATTTGACGTGCGAGGCGACGCCGTCCGGCGATATACCGATGATGCGTGCACCTGCTGCGGCGAATTCTGGCGCCAGCTCGGTGAAAGATTTTGCCTCCGCTGTGCAGCCGGACGTGTCGTCTTTCGGGTAGAAAAAGATGACCACGGGAGCGCCTTTCAGTTTGCTGAGACGAAACTGATTGCCATCGTCCGTGGGGATCTCAAAATCGGGAGCGCGATCACCGGTCTGGAGCATGTCGGGTGCCTTTCTTTCGTCGCTTTTTGCCCTGCAACTCGCCGCTACGCGCGTTTCGCGCTCGTGGATTTGGGAACCACACGGACACCGTCACGCGGAACAGCGTAAGTTGCAGCGATTGCTAGGGCTTCCATCGCGATCGCTGGTCCTTGGCGCTCGCGATTCCGGCTTCGAAGCCTGAAGGCGTGCGGATGTTCGTGCGAGTCTCGGAGTTCGGGCCGATTGCGTGTCGCCGTGGGGGCTGGGGAGGTCAATGTCGTTCGTGCTGAGAGGCGTAAAGGATCGCCGTCCGCTGTGCAACGCTCGCCGCTTTGCCCGATGAAGGTGCATTGCGTCCATCGCGATGGCGCTGACGGGCCTGAACAAGACAGATGTCGGCGTTTCAGGGGGCGAGGAAGCGGATTGGCGGCGCCGACCGGTTCCGGCCATGTCTTCGTCACCAACAGTAACCGCCACGGCACGGACCGGCCGCGGCGCACACGATTGGAGCGAGTTGCTGTTATCGGGCCCTGCATTGCAGCTTGGACTTTGCCGAGAATTTTGGCTGAGGATCACATCACGTGAGTTCGAACCTTCGGACCCGCAATACAGCTCCGGCCGGCAGGCGAGCTGTCGCGCCTCACCACGAGGTTGCGAGGCCGGAAGCGCCGACGCGTGGCCGGCGTGCGCTCCGCCATGCGCGTCGCAGCGCCAGCGTCGTGATGATTGCCGTGGTACCACTTGTGGTGCTCGCCGCACTCGGGTTGGCGCTCGGCTACGTCAAGCTGAAGCACAGCCCCATATCGCTCGGTGTCCTCGTTGCGCCGATCGAGAACGGTATCAACGCGGAGCTCGATGGTTATCTCGCTCGCGTCGAGGATGCCATCCTGATGCTGACGGACGACGGTCGGCTCGAATTCCGTCTGAAGAACGTCAGCTTCGCCGAAGCTGACGGTGACAAGGTGGCCTCGGCTCCGCTCGCCGCTATCGAGATCAGTCAACCGGCGCTGTGGAAGGGGCAACTCGCACCCTCGCGCGTCGAATTGATCGAGCCGACGATTTTCGCGACCTATTCCGCGGATAAGGGCCTGGCGTTGAGCTTTTCCGCTGCCCACGACGCCCCACGATCGCCCGAAGGCGCGGAGTCGGGTAAGGATGGCACGCGGTTGGATGGTGGTGGCGCCGCCGGTCCCGAAGGGCTGATCGACAACACCGCGCCTCGCCGCGCGCGGCCGGCGGTGCAAGCAGATGGCGCCGGTGTCGCGCCCGCCGGCTCTCCGGATCCATCGGGCGGGACGGCCCTCAAGCGCCTTGACTTGATGCAACTCGTCGCTCGGACGTCGCGAGAATCGCGCGCCACTGGCACAGCCACGTCCTTTCTCCGAGAATTCGGACTGCGCAACGCCCGCTTGCATGTCGACAACGACGGCCGCCGTAGCGTCTGGCAGGTGCCGGAGCTGGTTCTCGACCTCGAGCGTCGGAAGAGACAGACAATCCTGTCCGGCCGCGCCCGCATCGCCAGCCGGCGCGGTAGCTGGGCCGTCGCATTCCACACCGAAGACGACGGCGGGCGGCTTGCGGTCAACACCTCGATCCGAGATCTGGTGCCGTCGGAACTCGTCGATGCCGGACAGGTATTTGGGGCTCTGACGCCCGTCGATCTGCCGGTCGCGGCGGACTTGCGCATCGCCTTGTCGCGCGAGGGGGAGCTGCTAGCGACCGATCTCGCGGTCGAACTTGGACGTGGCCGCATCCTCATTCACGAGCGCGATGGGGAGATTACGCCCGTACCGGTGGAAGCCGGCCTCGTGAAGCTCGCCTACGACCATAAGGCCGGCACCGTCAAGCTCGCGCCGTCGACGGTCCGCTGGTCTGGCAATACGATTACGCTGACAGGTGAGGCGAAGCCCATCGTGGAGGCCGGTAGCGAGCGCTGGGGTTTCGATCTGCATTCGCTCGAGGGTTCGGTATCGGCGGGCGAGTTCGGCGTCGAGGACATCGCCGTCGACGACTGGCGCGCGGCGGGCGTCATTCACGCGGACCAAAAACTCGTCGAGGTACGGCAGGTCGCGCTCAAGATCGGAGGCCGCGATGTCAGCGGCGCGGGGGAGCTGAGCTATGCGCCAGGCGGGACAGGAGCGCGCTTCGAACTCAACGCGGGCGATATCGGTATCGGCACGCTGAAGGCGCTGTGGCCGGCGGGACTGGCTCCAAAGACGCGAAAATGGGTCGGACAGAATGTCAGCGCCGCGACGATCGAGGCGTTCAATCTCAAGATCGAAAGCGGGGCCTACGTGAAGGGTGCCGCGGCCGGCGACAAACGCCAGTTGCGCGCGTTGCTGACGGTCGCGGCCAACGACGCCGTATTCAGGCCGGATAGCCGCACACCGCCCGTAAGTGCGCCGCGCGCGCTCATACGACTCGAGGGAGATGCGCTCGAAGTAACGGTTCCCGAAGCGCTCATCCTGCTGCCGACGGGGGCCTCCGTCGCCGTCAAGAGCGCGCGCCTGACGTCAGACGATGTCCATCGCGAACCGACGCTCGGCGAACTCAAGCTCAAGAGTAGCGGCGACATCGGTCCGGTGATCGAACTGCTGTCGAGCGGTTCCGATCCGCTCCTCACCTCGGGCGATTTGCGCCAGAAGCGCTTGCACGGCCGGCTCGACGCCGACCTAGCCATGACGTTCCCGCTCATTGAAGGACTGGATGCGTCCGCGATCCGGCTCAACGGCAAGGCCAAGCTGGTCGACGGTCGGGCGCGCGACATCTTCGGCGATCTCGACGTCGAAGGTGCATCGATCGGTTTTGATTTCAACAGCGGTGCTGTCGAGGCGCGCGGCGAGGCGTTGGTCAAGGGCGTGCCGGTGAAGATCGCGTGGCAAAGGATCTTCGAAGCGCCGGCCGACCGCCAGCCGCCGCTGCGGATCACGACGACGCTCGACAACGCCTATCGGACGCAGCTCGGTCTCGACATCAATCACATCGTGCAGGGCGACGTGGCGGTCGACATTCAGGTGGAGCCACGCCCAGGACGCGAGGACCCTGCGATCCATGTTCGCGCCGACCTGACGAGTGCCGACCTGTTGTTATCGGCAATCTCGTGGCGCAAGCCGCCGGGGCGCAATGCATTCGCCGAGTTCGATATCGAGGGCAGCGGCAACAAGCGCGAGTTGCGCAACATCCGCGTTGCAGGTGATTCGATCGCGATACAAGGCTGGGCCGGCATCGGCAGCAATCAGCGGCTCACCGAATTCGAGTTCCCGGAATTCTCGCTCAACGTCGTGACGCGCCTAAAGGTCAGCGGCACTCTCGGTGCAAACAACGTCTGGAAGATCAACGCCAAGGGTCCGACATTCGACGGTAAGGACTTTTTCCGCGCGTTGTTCCTGCTCGGTCGAGTTTCAGACAACGAACCGCTTCCCAACCCGCGCGGATCTGGCATCGATTTGCAGGCCGACATCGACACCATTCTCGGCTTCGGCGACGTCGCCATGCGCGGGCTGTCACTGTCATTGTCGCGGCGCGGCGGCAAGCTCGCGGCGCTCGACGCCAAGGGCAAGCTCGACGGCGGCGGCACCATTGCGGCTTTCCTCGATGCCACTCGGCCAGGTGGGCGACGCTTGCGTGCCAACTCCACGGATGGCGGCCAGGCGTTCAAGCTGACGGGCTTCTATCCGAACATGCAGGGCGGCCGCGTTCGTCTCGAAGTCAACATCGACGGCGAGGGCGCCGCCGACAAGACGGGCGTGCTGTGGGTCGACGATTTCCGCGTTCTCGGCGACCCGGTCGTCGCCGAGGTCGTATCGAGCGTCGACGAAGGCCGGCCGTCGCTCAGCGGGCAGGGATCGCGTCGGGTCGTGCGTCAGGTCTTCGAGTTCGATTCGATGCGCGTGCCGTTCTCCGTCGGTCACGGTCAGTTCGTCATGGAGGATGCGTTCGTGCGCGGGCCGCTCGTCGGCGCGACACTGCGTGGCAAGGTCGACTACAAGACAGAGCGCATGAGCCTCGGCGGTACCTATATTCCGCTGCAGGGCCTCAACAACGCCTTCGGGCAGATTCCCGTGCTCGGCCAGATATTGTCGGGCCCGCGCGGCGAGGGACTGTTCGGGATCACCTTCGCCATCCAGGGCGCGATGGCCTCGCCGCAGGTGATCGTCAATCCGCTTTCGCTGGTTGCCCCGGGGATCTTCCGGGAGGTGTTCCAGATGACCAATCCAGCACCGCAAGTGCTGCCGCGCAAGATCGATGCGCCATCCACACGGCGACGGCCGGCTGCCGCGCCAGACACGCAGATCGCGCCACCAGGCACGACGATCGATGGCTGGTCTTCCGAGACGAAGCGCAAGTAGGCACAGGCAGGCAACCGCGCAGAAATCAGGCCCAAGCCGCTTCCAGCCCACCACCAATTCTTGCCACGCGCCGGACCACGGGGCGCGACCATGACGGACAGCCATCGCGCTGGCCCACGCGCTGGCCAACACACTGGCCAACGCGCCAGACGGTGATGGCGCATCGCGTGGATGACGCGGCGGCCGTATCGTGTCTGCCGCGGTCAGACCGGGCGGAGCAGAACGTGCTTCTTCTTGCCGAGTGACAGCTTGACCACCCCGTCGCTCGTCAGATCCGCTTCTCGCAGCATCAGCTTGTCATCGGTCACACTGCGGTCGTTGACCTTCAGTCCGCCGCCCTGCACCTGGCGCCGTGCCTCGCTGTTCGATTTGACGAGGCCGGCGGCAACGAACGCGCTGAGGACGCCAAGCCCGCCGGCCAGTTCGCCGCGCGTGATCTCGACCGTCGGCAGATCGCTTGCAAGCTCACCCTTTTCGAAGGTAACGCGCGCGGTCTCCGCAGCGGCATCGGCCTTGGCCTTGCCGTGCATCATGGTGGTCGCCGCTGTTGCGAGAATTTTCTTCGCTTCGTTGATCTCCGATCCGCCGAGGCGCGAGAGCCGGTCGATCTCGTCGATCGGCAGCGTCGTGAAGCGCTTCATCAACGTTTCGACCTGCGCATCTTCGACATTGCGCCAGAACTGCCAGTACTCGTAGGCCGGGAGCATGTCCTCGTTGAGCCAGACGGCGCCCGCCGCGGTCTTGCCCATCTTGGTGCCGGCCGACGTCATCAGCAGCGGACAGGTCAGGCCATAGAGTTGTCCGGTGCCCATGCGCCGGCCAAGATCGATGCCCATCACGATGTTGCCCCACTGGTCGGAGCCGCCGAGCTGCATGTTGCAGCCGAGCCTCCGCGCCAGCTCGACGAAGTCATAGGACTGCAGCAGCATGTAGTTGAATTCGATGAACGATAGTTCCTGATCGCGTTCGAGGCGTAGTTTCACCGAATCCATTGTCAGCATGCGATTGACGGAGAAGTGACGGCCGACGTCGCGCAGGAACTCGATGTAGTTGAGGCGCGCCAGCCATTCCCCGTTGTCGATCATCACGGCATCGGTTGCGCCTTCGCCGAACCGCAGGACCCTGCCGAACCCGGTCTTCATCGCCGTCGTATTGGCCTCGATCTCCTCGATCGAACGCAGCTGGCGCGTCTCGTCCTTGCCGGACGGATCGCCGACACGCGTCGTACCGCCGCCTGTGAGCGCGATCGGCTTGCCGGCTGCCGTCTCCTGCAGCCAGTAGAGCATCATGATCGTCGTCAGGTGACCGATATGCAGCGACGGCGCGGTCGCGTCGTAGCCTGCATAGGCGACGAGGCCGCCCTTGGCCGCCAGCTGATCTATGGCCGCCGCATCGGAGCACTGGTGGATGAATCCGCGCGCCGCGAGTACGTTCAGGAAGTCGGACGTGTAGTTCGGCATGATCTCACTCGATCTCACAAGGCAAGAGGTAAGCAGTGGCGCGATAGTGTAATCTCGCCGGAATCGGCGGCACCATGCACGAGGTGGGACATTTTGGGCAAGCTGAAGCGTGCGATAGGCCTGATGAGCGGCACTTCGATGGATGGCATCGATGTCGCACTGATCGAAACCGATGGAATGAGCCACGTCGAGCGTGGCCCGGCCATGACATATCCCTATTCGGAGGCATTTCGCGAGCATTTGCGTCGCGCCGTCGCGGATGCCGCGGCAATCCGCACCAGCCGCGACCGGCCGGGAACCACGGCCATGGCGGAACAGTATCTGACCGACCTGCACGGCGAGGCGGTTTTGCAGTTTCTCGAGGATGGCGGCATCTCGACCGACACGGTCGACGTTATCGGCTTTCACGGCCACACCGTGCTGCACGATCCGTCGCGGAGGTTGACTGTGCAGCTGGGCGACGGCCCGCGTCTCGCCAGACTGACGGGGCTCGATGTCGTCCACGACTTGCGGTCGGCCGACGTCGCGGCTGGCGGGCAGGGAGCACCGCTGGTGCCTATCTATCACCGCGCGCTCGCGGAGCAGGCTCCGAGCCGCCCCGTCGCGTTCGTCAATATCGGCGGCGTTGCCAACGTCACCTTCGTTGCAGCAGACGGCGCACTGACGGCATTCGATACTGGGCCGGGCAATGCCTTGCTCGATGACTGGATGCGCACGGAGACGGGCGCCGGTTTCGATGCCAATGGTGAAACCGCGCTCAACGGGCGGGTCGACGATCGCCGGCTGCACGATGCGTTGATGCATCCCTATTTCGCGGCGCACCCGCCGAAGTCGATCGATCGCAACGCGTTTTCGGCGTCGATCGCAGCAGGGCTGTCACTCGCTGATGGCGCCGCGACGTTGGCGGCGCTGACGGCGCAGGCGGTGGCGCGCGCGCGCGAGCATTTGCCAGTGGAACCGACCTTATGGGTCGTCTGTGGCGGTGGACGGCGCAACCGGGCGATCATGGCGGGCCTCGCCGAGCGTGTCGAGAATGCGGTGGTGCCGGCTGAAGCGTTGGGCTTAAACGGGGACAGCATCGAGGCGGAAGCGTGGGCGTATCTCGCCGTGCGGTCGCTCGTTGGGCTCGCGATTACGTATCCCGGCACGACCGGCGTCAGCGAGCCGATGCGGGGCGGGGTTCTGGCACGGAAGCCGCGCCGTTGGCCGTGAGCGGCGGATGCGCCGCCACTCCCGCGGTGCCTGGCGGCGATCGGTCGAGGTCATGGATGACGCGCGCCATTGCTGTCGTCAGGCGGGCGAGGCGTTCGTAGTCGACTTTGTCGGGCGTGTCGGTCGGCTTGTGATAGTGCGCATAGCGGAAGAGAGCGGTGTCGGTGATCATGACTGCCTCGTAGCGGGCTTCCGCGAACGGCGCATGATCAGACCAGCCGAGACCCTCGATCCAGCCCGGGCCAACGCCGCCGATGGTCGGGAACGGAGTGTGACGGCGGAACGAGCCGACCACGTCGTGCAGGAACGCGCGGGATCCCGGCAGCGCGACGAAGGCGATGAAATTGGCTGTTGCCGGCAATCCGAGACCGAGTGGCGCGGGATACTGCTGCGATCCGGGTGCGTCAGAGAAGGCGCCGAGGGTTTCCAGGGAGATCATGCCCCGCACCGAGCGCCGTTCGGCCTTCAACGCGCTTGCATAATGGACGCTACCCATATGCTGTGTGCCGAACCACGGTGGCTCCTCGTTGACGAAGAGCACGAGATGCAGCTCCAGACTGCGCAGCGGCACCGCGCGCAAGAGCCGCGCAAGTTCGAGCACCAACGCCGTCCCCGTGCCATTGTCGTTGGCGCCTGGGGCGTCGAAGGCTGAATCGTAATGGGCGCCGACGACGAGCACCGGCGGACGCGAGCCATCCCCGTTCCCGTCAGCCTTCGAGCCGCGCGACGCGGGCGGGATGATGGTCGCGATGTTGCGGACCACGTGGCCGCCGGCCGAGAAAACCTGGGAGACAGGCGCGTGGCCATGCATCGATAGAGTTCGTTCGATATAGACCGCCGCGCGTTCGAGGGCGGCGGGATAGGCCGTGTTGTGAGGTTCGCTGGCGATGGCATCGATATGCGTCCGAAGACGCGGGACGAGGATGCGCTCATCGGCAGTCAACGGCGCGAGCGCTCCGGCGTGGCGCTTGCCGGGAAGCCATAGGGCGAACCAACCGAGCGCCCCGCCGACGGTGCTCAGCGCGAGCAGGGCTGCGGCGACGATCGTCATCAAAGAGCGAATGCGCATTGCGGTAGGACCGGATGGCTTGCATCTGCCGGATGCGGCCCGGGCAGTTTGCGTGGAGTTCGCTCAGCGCGCAAGCAATCGCAACATGCTGGCGATACCAAGTGTGATACGCGCCAGCGATTGAGTGTCGACGGTATGCGGCAGGTCCGTCGGGGTATGATAGTGCGGATTTCGAAACGGTGCGGTGTCGGTGATCATCATCGCCGGAAATCCGCACTGGTCGTAGGCCCAGTGATCCGAGAGGTCGATGCCCGGAATGAACGATGGCGCGACGCCGCCGATCGAGGGAAACCGCGTCGTCGAGCGGAATGCGAAGAGCGATCGTTTGACCAGGCTGCGCGCCCGCAAAAGCCCAACGAATGCGACGAAGTTGCCGACATCGGGGTAGATCCATGCGAACGGAAATGGGAAGCGCTGGGTCTTCCGGGCTTCCGAAAAGTAGCCGATGGTTTCGAGGGCGATCATGCCGGCGACGGGCTCTCCGCTCGCACGCAGCATTCGAGCGTGTCGCAGGCTTCCCATGTCGTTGGTCTTGCCGTAGGGCAGTTCCTCGTTGACGAAGAACACGATACGGATGCGATGACCGAGCCCCCGTTCATCCTTGAGTTCGCGAGCGATCTCGATGAGCGCGGCAACGCCGGTGCCGTTGTCGTTGGCGCCGGGTGAATCGTCGGGTGAATCGTAGTGCGCGCCGATGACATAGGTGGTCATGTCCGCCGGCTTCGAGACGGGGTCGATGACGACTTCCAGGTTGCGCACCGGACATCCATCGACGTCGAACGACTGGTGCTGGACCGCGTGCCCCTGCTCGGCGAGTTGCTGCTCGATGTAGAAGGCCGCTCGTTCGAGCGCTGGATAGTGATCGAGATTGCGCGGGGTTTGTGCGATCGCACGCAGGTGGCTCGCGAGGCGGTCTGAGACTTGACGTTCGGGGTCAGTCAGCAGGTCGAGCGGCCCGGCGAACGGCATCCTCGGCGTGATCACCGAATAGGCGATGAAGACGGCCGGCACCGCGACGACGATCACCAGAGCAACGAACAGAGTGCCCAACGCGAACCTCCTGGCCGAAACGGCGCACGACACTTCGCTACTGTTACAGAAAATCAGTTAACGGAATGCGCAGATCCGGGATTGCCGCTTTTCGCTCGTGGCGCGAAGCCGCGGCACGACGCACAACGGCTTCAACGCGGGTGTGACCGCAATGCTCGCGCTGCCTGGAACCGAGGATGCGCCGTTGCACCGCTGCTCAATCGTCGTCCGTGTCGGCGACGGGGGCGACAACTTCCTCGTTCTCGCGCTGGCGCTCGCGCTCTCGCGCCGCTTCGCGCTCTTTCTCGCGTGCACGGCGCTGCTCGCGTTCGTCGGCGTCCTTGGCGATGCGCATATCGAGGTAGCTGCCGACGACGTTCGTCAGGTCGTCGATCTTGTTTTCGAAGAAGTGGTTCGCGCCGGACACGACCTCGTGGTCGATTTTGATCCCGCGTTGCGTCTTGAGCTTGGCGGAGAGATCCGCGACGCATGACGACGGCACCACGCGGTCATTATCGCCGTTGATCATCAGTCCCGACGACGGGCACGGAGCGAGGAACGAGAAATCGTAGAGGTTCGACGGCGGCGCGACGCAGATGAAGCCGTCGATTTCCGGCCGGCGCATCAACAGCTGCATGGCGATCCAGGTGCCGAACGACACACCCGCGATCCAGCAGCACTTGGCATCCGGCTTGACGATCTGCAGCCAGTCGAGGGCCGATGCGGCATCCGCAAGCTCGCCCGGTCCGCCATCCCAGATGCCCTGGCTGCGGCCCACGCCGCGGAAATTGAAGCGGAGAACCGAGAACCCGCGCGCGGCGAACGTGTGATAGAGCGCATAGACGACTTGATTGTTCATCGTCCCGCCGAACTGCGGGTGCGGATGCAAGACCAGCGCGATCGGACTGTCGGACTTGGCTTCGTGGTGGTAGCGCGCTTCGATCCGGCGGCCTTCGGGTCCGTTGATGATCAGCTCAGGCATTGTGCTCCAACTTTCAGAACGATGTCCGGTCCAGCCGAACAAGGGGATCGCGCGGGCAGCGCAATTCGGATGTCCATGGCGCGATGACTGGGTTCCTGCGGGTTATATGATTTGTGCGGAATATCAGGTTCCCGCGGGTTCAGGTCGAAGTCGGTGTCTCGGCGCCGACCGGGGTTCCGCCGATGTCACCCGGCTGGCCGCGCCGCGGTTCGTGACCATCGACGCAGACGCCCGCGACCGTTTCGCACCAGCCTCCGGCAGCGCATCAGTTTGGCCGATTGCGACAACTTGAACAGGTTGCGCGCGGTATACTTGACTTCCTGGCTCGGAATTTTCATATTCCGGGAGTTGATTTAGAATGGTTCGAAAGAGTGGTGCCGTGTTGCCACCGCAGTTGCGAACGGATCGGTGTCTTAGCATGCCGAGGGGTGGCCAATGCAAGGGTCTTGGCCGCTTTTCGTGTCGTGCCCCGGCAGCGGTGCTCTCGCAACGGGCGTGAATTCGGGAGGACCGTGGCGTGGAATTGAACACGAAGGGCCGTTACGCCGTGATGGCGATGGCCGACCTCGCCAAGCACGAGGGCGAGGCCGCAGTGCCGCTCTCACAGATCGCGGAACGTCAGCAGCTCTCGCTGTCGTACCTCGAACAGATATTCCTTCGTCTTCGCCGCGCTGGACTGGTTGACAGCCACCGCGGACGCAGCGGCGGATATCGCCTCGGCCGACCTGCAAGCGAAATCCGGGTTGGTGAAATCATGGGGGCCGTCGAGGAGGAGACCCGCATGACCCGATGCATGGATGGCGGCATCGGCTGTCTCGGCGAGGAGCGTTGCCTCACACACCATCTCTGGCATGCGCTCGGCGGGCACATTGCGTCGTTTCTCTGGAGTGTCAGCCTCGAAGAGGTTCTGCAAGGCATTCCGCAGCAAAAGCTGGCGGTCGCCGGTCCCATCCGAGCCGAGCTCAAGAAAGTCGAAGTAGCCGCTGAATGACGATACGTCGGACATACCTCGATCACAACGCCACCTCGCCACTGAGGCCAGAGGCGCGGGCCGCGATGCTGCGGGTGATCGACTCCAGCGGCAATCCGTCGTCGATCCACGCGGAGGGCCGCGCGGCGCGCGCGGTGATCGACAAGGCGCGCGCAGATGTTGCAGCGCTTGTCGGCGCCGATACCGGCGAGGTCGTGTTCGTGAGCGGCGCAACGGAAGCTGCGGCGACGGTGATCGGTCACGGATGGTCGCGCGTTTTCCACGCCAGAAGCGAACATCCGTGCGTCGCGGCATCGGCTGCCGCCTCAGCGGTGCGGACCGGCTGTCGTGTCGTCAGTCTCGACATCGATGCGAGCGGCAGGATCGATCCGGCGGTGGTCGCGAGCGCGGTCGAGCGTGATGCCGCTGCCGGCTGCGCCGTCACGGGAGAAAAGCTCGTCGCGGTACAGTTCGCCAATAACGAGACGGGTGTCGTCCAGCCGATTGCCGAGATCGCCCGCGAGGTAAAGGCCAGAGGTTGCTGGATGATGACGGATGCCGTGCAGGCGGCGGGGCGCCTCGCCATCGATTTTCGAGCGTGCGGCGCAGATTATCTGCTGGTGTCATCGCACAAGATCGGCGGTCCGAAGGGTGTCGGCGCGCTGGTCGTGCGCAAGGGTGCCCCGTACTTGCCACTCATCTCTGGCGGCGGCCAGGAAGGTGGCAGACGTTCGGGCACCGAACCCGTCGAGTTGATCGCTGGCTTTGGCGCGGCGGCGGTAGCGGCAAGGAACGAGGCGCGACGCGCTGAGATCGCGGCGCTCAGAGACGATCTCGAGGCGCGATTGACGGCGATAACGCCGGAATGGCGCTTCATCGGGCGCGGAGGCGAGCGGCTCGTCAATACGTCGCTCGCATGGCTGCCAGGCGCGAGATCGGAAACGCTTGTGATCGCCTTCGACCTCGCTGGCATCGCCGTCAGCTCTGGTGCGGCGTGCGCGTCCGGCAAGGTGAAAAGATCAACCGTACTCCAGGCCATGGGGTACGGCGAAGATGTAGCTGACGCGGCCATTCGGTTCAGCCTCGGCTGGTCGACGACGGCCGACGATATTGCCGCTTGTGCGCAGGCATGGGCGGACATAGCCGGGCGAACGGCACCACGACGCAACGTCGCGTGACCAGCCCGGTTCAAACAGACGTGACGAAGAACGAGGAGTAAGCGATGCCAGCGGTCCAGGAGACCATCGAGCAAGTCCGGAAGATCGACGTCGACCAGTACAAGTACGGGTTCGAGACGACGATCGATTCGGTGAAGGCGCCGAAGGGGCTCAACGAGGATATCGTCCGCTTCATTTCGGAGAAAAAGGGCGAGCCGGCCTGGATGCTCGAATGGCGTCTCGACGCCTACGAGCGTTGGCTGGCGATGACCGAGCCGACGTGGGCGAAGGTCGATTATCCGAAAATCGACTTCCAGGATCTCTACTACTACTCGGCGCCGAAATCGACCGAGGGTCCGAAGAGCCTCGACGAGGTCGATCCCGAATTGCTCGAGACCTATGCCAAGCTCGGCATTCCGCTGAAGGAACAGGAAATCCTGGCGGGTGTCGAAGGCGCACGGGTCGCCGTCGACGCCGTGTTCGACAGTGTGTCCGTCGTCACCACCTTCAAGAAGGAACTGGCCAAGGCGGGTGTCATCTTCTGCCCGATTTCGGAAGCGCTCCGCGACCACCCCGAACTCGTCAAGAAGTATCTCGGCACCGTCGTGCCGAAGTCCGACAACTTCTATGCGGCGCTCAACTCCGCTGTCTTCTCCGACGGCTCGTTCGTCTACATACCCGAGGGCGTGCGTTGCCCGATGGAGCTGTCGACCTACTTCCGGATCAACGAAAGGAACACCGGCCAGTTCGAGCGCAC
>JAGRKS010000163.1 GCA_020442185.1 Hyphomicrobiaceae bacterium | reverse complement strand
GCCTGCGGCGCTGGAGTGCGGATCGGAGTGCGGATCGTCGCTGGCGGCGCTTGTATGGCTGGAGTGCCGAAAACACAAAGGACAGCTGCATGACCAGCGCCATCCGGCCGGCTCCCCGAAGGGGAGTCGGATGGCGCAGCCAAGAGAGCACCGGCTCCCCGGAGGGGAGTCGGATGGCGCAAGTAGAAGTGCCCATCGGCTAGAAAAGCGAACCCTGGCCGCTGTCGCGGTGGCGCCGGCGGACGACGCGCGCGCTAGTCGTGTCTGTCGAATCTGTCGCGTCTTTTGCGGCTGTTGCGGGCTCGGTCTCATCGACTGACGCGGCCTCATGTTCGGCCGGTGACGCTGGCGGCGCTGCCGACGGCGCCCTTGCCGATGGCGCGGAAGCGGATTGCGCCGATGCCGGATGGCCCGACCGCGAGCCGGGTGGGGGCGCCGCCGGTGCTCCGGTGACGCGCGCGCCGAGGCGACCATCGGCGAACTCGATCTCGAGAGCCGCGCCCGCCGAAATGCCGTCGCGGCGCCGGACCATTTTCCCGTCGCCATCGCGGACGAGTGCGAAGCCCCGCTCGAGCGCGCTCTGGTAGCTGAGGCTCCGAGCAAGCTGTCCCAACGCATCGAGGCGACGACGGCGGGCCACAGTGATATTCGCATAGGCGCGGACGGCACGAGCGCCCAGTGCCTCGACACGTTCTCCGCTCTGGCCGACACGAGCGACGAGCGCCAGCGGCGACAACCGGCCGGCGACACGCTCGAGCCGCGCGCGGCGGTGGCCGGCGATCCGCGACAGCCCATCACCGAGACGCCGCCCCATCGCCTCCGTGCGGTCGCGTCCGCGCTCGATGCGGATCTCGACCAGCCGTGGAGCGAGACGGCTCGCAATCCGCACATGGCGCAGGTGATGAGCGCGCGTGTTCGCGACGAGTGCGCGCCCGAGCCGCCGTTCGAGCGAATCGAAGGTCTGGCGCGGCAATGCCAGCAGATCCTCGCGGCGCGGCAGTCCGCGTGCGGCAGCACGCCAATGGGCACGTTGCGCCTCGACCGCGCGCCTCAATGCCACGGCGAGCCGCAGGCCGAGCTTGAGTGTCGCCTCGATGAGTTCCGAATATTTCGGAACCGCCCATTCCGCCGCCTTCGTCGGCGTCGGCGCCCGTGCGTCCGCGACGAGATCGATCAGCGTCCAGTCGGTTTCATGTCCGACGGCGGAGATCAACGGGATTTCGCTCTCGGCGGCAGCGCGAACCACCGCCTCCTCGTTGAAGCTCCACAAGTCCTCGAGACTGCCACCGCCGCGCGCGACGATCAGCAGGTCGGGCCGCGCGACGACGCCGCCGGGCCGCAAGGCATTGAAGCCGCGAATGGCCGCGGCGACCTCTGCGGCGCTGCCGTCCCCTTGCACGCGGACGGGCCAGACGACGACGTGGGCGGGAAACCTCTCCATGAAGCCTGCCAGCATGTCGCGGATGACGGCGCCCGTCGGGCTCGTCACAATGCCGATGACGCGCGGCAAGAACGGGATGGGGCGCTTGCGGTCCTCATCGAACAGCCCTTCGGCCGCAAACTTCCGCTTGCGCTCCTCGAGCAGCGCCATCAACGCGCCGAGCCCCGCCGGCGCCAGTTGCTCGATCACGATCTGGTATTTCGAAGAGCCGGGATAGGACGTTATACGCCCCTCGACGACCACCTCCATGCCTTCCTCGGGCTTGACGCGCAGCTTCTGGAACGCCCCGCGCCAGATGACGGCATCGATCTTCGCCTTGTCGTCCTTGAGCGCGAAATAGCAGTGGCCCGAGGCGTGTGCACCACGATATCCGGAAACCTCGCCCTTCAGCCGGACGAATCCGAAGCCGTCCTCCAGGGCGCGTTTGATGGCGCCCGAGAGTTCCGACACGGAATATTCCGGCGTGTTGGCGCCGCTTGGCCGGTTCTGCTTGGCGCTTTCGGTGGACATCGCTCTCCAAAGTTTGTCTGAGGCGGGAGGAATGATACATCACGCGTCACCCTGATGGCGCGTGACGTCGCGGAAATCCAAGGCAAAATGCGAGTTCCCTCATGAATATCCTCATTATCGGCTCCGGCGGCAGAGAACACGCCCTTGCCTGGAAGATCGCCCAGAGCCCGCGCGCATCGGCAATTTATTGTTCGCCGGGCAACGCGGGCATCGCGGAGGTCGCGACATGCATCGGCCTCGATACGGGCGATCATGCGGCCGTCATCGCATTCTGCCGGGACATGAATATCGGCCTCGTCGTCATCGGTCCCGAAGCGCCGCTCGTTGCCGGGCTCGCCGACGATCTCGCGCGCGCCGGCATTCGCCATTTCGGGCCGTCCAAGGCCGCCGCCCAGCTCGAAGGCTCCAAGGGGTTCACCAAGGATCTTTGCCGCGAGTTCGCCATTCCAACGGGCGCTTACGGACGCTTCACCGACGCCGCGGCGGCCAAGGCGTATCTCGCCGGGCGGCCAATGCCGATCGTCGTCAAGGCCGACGGCCTCGCCGCCGGCAAGGGTGTCGTTATCGCGAACGACGCCGACGAAGCTTGCGCCGCAATCGACGCCTGCTTCGGTGGCGCCTTCGGCCAGGCGGGCGCCGAGGTCGTCATCGAGGATTATCTCGACGGCGAGGAAGCGAGTTTCTTCGCGCTGGTCGACGGCAGGACGGCCGTCCCCCTTGCAGCGGCCCAGGATCACAAACGCGTCGGCGACGGCGATACGGGGCCGAATACCGGCGGAATGGGGGCCTATTCGCCCGCGCCGGTCATGACCGACCGGATGATCGAACGGACGATGGAGGAGATCATCAAGCCGACCGTCGCGGGCATGGCGGCGCGCGGCATGCCGTTCAAGGGCGTCCTCTTCGCCGGTCTGATGATCACCGCGAAGGGGCCGGAACTGATCGAGTACAACGTGCGTTTCGGCGATCCCGAATGCCAGGTGCTGATGATGCGCCTCGAGTCTGACCTGCTCGACGCCTTGATCGCGACAGCGGACGGCACACTCGACAACCTCGACCTCGCTTGGTCCGACGATGCCGCCCTGACTGTCGTCATGGCGGCGCGCGGCTATCCGGGCACGCCCGAGAAGGGCAGCGAGATCCGCGGACTGGATGCGGCGCGCGGCATCGAGAATGTCGAGGTGTTCCACGCCGGCACTCGTCGCGATGGTGAGCGCATCGTCGCCAACGGTGGCCGCGTGCTCTGCGTCACGGCGCGCGGGCTCAGTGTGGCGGAGGCGCAGGCCCATGCCTATCGGGCGGTCGATTGCATCGACTGGCCGGAAGGCTTCTGCCGCCGCGATATCGGCTGGCGCGCCGTCGCCCGCGAAAAGCCGTAGGGCGTCGCGCCTGGGCATGCGGCGCGACGGGCATATGCGACGACTGGGCCAGCGAAGGCGGTCCCACACATGTCATTTCGCGCAGCAGCACCGGCCTGGCTCCTCGCCCGACGCAAGCTCTCGCAGCCGGCGCCGGAAGCCTCTATATGAGGGAGACGTGCGTTCAGCCCGAGATTTTATGGGGGGTTCCACCCATGCCACGTTTCAAAGCGACGCGCCGGCGAGACACGGCCACCGACATCGCGAGGCCCGTTGGTGGCAGCGGAGCCTCTGATCGCCTGGTCGCCGCCAAGCGGCCGCGCATCGGCCTTGCGCTCGGCGGCGGCGGGGCACGCGGGCTTGCGCACATCCCCATTCTCGAAGCGTTCGACGAACTCGGCCTTAAGCCGGATATCATCGCCGGAACCTCGATCGGTGCAATTTTCGGCGCAGCCTACGCGTCCGGGCTCTCGGGCGCCGAGATCCGCGCGCATACCCAGGAAGTTCTGACCCAGCGCTTCAGTCTGCTTCGAGAGCTGTTCGCGGCGCGCGCCCAATCCGTCTCCGGCCTCATGGGGTTGTTCGCCGGCCGCTCGGCCCTCCTCGATCCCAATGCACTCCTCGACATCGTGCTCCCGCGCCGCCTCGCCCGCGATTTCTCCGAACTCGTCATCCCGCTCAAGGTCGTTGCAACCGACTTCTACCTGCAGGAGCCCGTTGTCTTCGACAAGGGCCCGGTACGCCGCGCCGTTGCCGCCAGCATGGCGCTGCCGGTGATTTTCCAGCCGGTGGTCGTCGACGGTCGCGCCCTGATCGACGGCGGCCTCGCCAACCCGCTGCCATTCGATCTGCTGAAGGAAGATGCCGACATCGTCGTTGCGATCGATGTTTCAGGTGCGCCGACGCCGATGGCCGACCGCGACCACCCGACCGCGTTCCAGGCCTTGTTTTCGAGCGCCTTCATCTTCGAGCGCACGATCGTCCGCGAGAAACTGAAGTCCGGGCAACCCGACATCTTCATCGAAGGCGGCACCAGCCACTTCCAGGTGCTCGATTTCCTCAAGGTCGGCGAGGTCTTGGCAGCGGCCGAACCGGCCAAGGCTCGCCTGAAGCAGCAACTCGCACGCATCCTGGCGAGCGAGACGCTGCCTGTTCTCGCGCCGCCCGTCGACGCACCCGCCATCGCTCCGCCAGCACGCGGCCGCCGCCCGCTCCTGTCGCGGATCAAGAAGGGCGTCAATACCGCCGACGCCGAATGACGAAACCGAACGCGTTGGCAATACCGGCATCGGCGCGCGTCGCGGACAATCGTCGTTCGTGCCCGCGCCCGCACCAGATCTCATCGCGCGCCGAACCCGCGCAAGCCTTGCGCGTGCGACGACCGGCAAGGGCCGCCGCATGACCATGAGCACGAAGGCGAGGTCGATCGCCATCCTCATGGTGGCCGAGGTCGCGGCGATGAGCCTGTGGTTCGTCTCGGCCGCCATCCTGCCCGACATGCTTCGCGAGGCCGCGATCTCGCCTTTCCGGCAGGCGGCGTTATCGAGCAGCGTGCAGGCAGGCTTTGTCGTCGGCGCGTTGACGTCGGCGATCCTGGGGCTCGCAGACCGCTACGACCCGCGGCGCGTCTTCGCTCTGTCGGCCATCGGCGCCGGCCTCGCCAATGCCGTGTTGCTGGTAACGGCTCCTGGCAGTTCTCTCGCGATCGCGGCACGCTTCGCGACCGGCGCACTTCTGGCGGGCGTCTATCCGGTCGGTATGAAGATCGCCGTCGGCTGGGGACGCGAGGACCGCGGGTTCCTCGTCGGCGCACTGGTCGGGGCGTTGACGCTCGGCTCGGCGTCGCCGCATCTGATTGCTTTGTTCGGCGGTGCCGACTGGCGACCGACCGTCTTGATCGCATCGGCTGGCGCCATTGCGGCGGGCCTCTTGTGTCTCTTCGTTACAATCGGCCCGCATCACGCGATCTCGCGCCGGTTCGACCCGCGCATCGTGCAATCGGCGTGGACCAACCGGCGGGTCCGGCTCGCGTATGCCGGCTATCTCGGACACATGTGGGAACTCTATGCGATGTGGGCATGGATCGCTGCTGCCACCGCTGCCTCCTATGCCGTGACCGTTCCAGCCGCGACAGCCGAAACACTGGCGAAGCTCACCGCGTTCCTTGCGATTGCCGGCGGCGGCCTCGCGTGCGCGGTCGCGGGCTCGTTCGCCGATCGTATTGGCAAGGCCGAAGTCACCATCATCGCCATGACGGTGAGCGGCACCGCTGCGGTGCTGACCGCGCTGAGCTTCGGTGGGCCAGTGTGGATCACCTTCGTGATCGCCATCGTATGGGGCATCGCGATCGTGCCGGATTCCGCACAGTTCTCAGCCATCGTCGCCGACAGCGCGCCCCCCGATCAGGCCGGCAGCATGATGACGCTGCAGACCGCATTGGGTTTCGCGCTGACGTTCGTCACCGTCCAGGTAACGCCGGTTCTGGCTGCATCTTTCGGCTGGCCCATCGTCCTAGCGCTCCTCGCCATCGGTCCCGCGTTCGGCATCCCGGCCATGCTGCGGCTGAGGAACATGACCTGAGCAGCGCTCGCGGCCCGTCGCGTCAAGATCGGACACGGGTGCGGCGATGGCGACGCGCGGTGTGACGTCATCACAAACGATAGCGGCATCCCGGGTCATCGTATCCCGGTCGCTGAAGATTGCGGTCCCGCGTCCTGTACCCGGAAGCACGGGCGAGATCATGCCCAAACGTAGGTCGCGGCGAACGTCTCCTTCGCATTGCCGTAGACCTCGGATCCGTTGTCGATGAGGTAACCGGCGTCCGCGCGTTGTATCTCACCCCACGGCGCCAGGATCTCGAAACCTCCGCCAAGTTCGATTGCCGACACGGTGCCGCGCGAGCCAAAGATCTCACCGTGCTCGTTGCTGCCGCCAGTTGCCGCATAGAGTTCTGGGAAGCGGTCCTTCTTGATGACGTAGACGTTGACGTTCAACTCGCCATCGCGGATCGGGCTGCCATCGGCGTCCATATTGGTCGCGATCCAGTCGCCGGGCTCGGCATTGGCGACGGTCTCGCGCCCGTTCCAGCGGGTCTCGATGCGTTGTGCGGTGTCGGACTGGCGCGCGGCGACAAAACCAGCCTTCCGAGCAATGACCGCCGTCTGCCCGAGCCGCGCCGCGATCTCCTCGAAATCCTCGCGAGACAACTGCGTCGTTGCGACGAGGCGCGGTAGTCCGCCCGGCCCGGTCTCGATGCGTATCATGGCGTCACCCTTTCATGCGATCTCGTCGCGCATGCTAGCCCGAGAGCCGATCACACGCCATTCTTGCGCCCCGTCAATCGGCGGGGCCACTTGCGGGACTCGCGGCGATACGGGGTGCGAGAATTGATACGGGCCTCGTCGCGGTCTTCCCGTTTCATTCGTTCTGAGCCATTCTCGCAAGAGGGGGGCATTTGGCCACGACGATGACAACCGCGGTGGCGGCGCGCCGGCCCGGCGCGTGGCGCGCGCTGCGACCTTGCGACGAGACGCGACGGCCATCCCCATCAAGTATCCCTGAGCAGTTTGCGGCCGAAGGCCGTCGACGAGGAATGTGAGACAATGGCCAAGACGCCACCGCAACCAGAAGCACCAGCTGAAACCGATGCCGCCGATCTCCTGGCGCGGATCGAAGCTGCGGCGTACGGCGACAATCCCGACCGGCAAGACGTCGCGTGGTTGCTCCACCACCTGCGCGGTTCGGACGCGACGCTGAGTGCCGACCAATACCGGCGCCTATTCGATATCATCTTTGACCTCGACATGATGGCACCGCACACCTCAAGTCGCGGCCCTCATCCCCATGACCTGATGGACACACTCAAGGCGACGCTCCAAGGCGCAGCGCTTCACGAACTCGATGTCGAGGATCAGGTGAAGGCCCTCTGCGATGTCCTGGCAGATGTCAGCTTCAAGCTTGCCCCGGAACAGATCCTCGCAACGCTCAAGGCACTGCGGAACCGCCGGCTACACGAGCCGATCACCGTATTGAGCGACCGCCTGCTGACTCGCTCAAGTGATGGCGAACTGCTCGGTCGCATCGGCGCGCATTACGGACGATCCCTGATCGAGACCGGAAAGATCATTGCCGGCATCGAAGTCCTCAACGCGACGATCGAACACGGCGAACTCTCGGTTGAAGAAAGCGTCGAAGCGTGGGGCGGTGTCGGCAGGGCGCACAAGCAAATTTACGTCAATCATCAATCACCGCTGCGTGAATCAAGCGCACGCGAACAGACGATGGGCCCACACCTTGCCCGCGCGATCGAGGCCTACAGCCGTCACTATGACCCCAAGAACCCCGGAGAGAATTCCTGGCTTGGCATCAATCTCGTAGCCCTCCTGAAGCGTGCCGCGGCCGACGGTGTGAGGACCGGCTCGCACCATGACGCCGACGCCATGGCCCGGGGCATTATTGCGGCCGCGGAGCCATGCATTGCCACCACCAAGGACATCTTCCTGCCCGCAACGCTCGCCGAAGCCTATCTGGCAGTCGGTCAAATCGATAGCGCGGCCAAGTACTACGGAATGTTCGCGAAACAAGATGCCGTCGATGCCTTCGCTCTCAACAGCGCGGTCCGCCAGCTCGAGGAGGTATGGCAGCTCGAAGCTGGAACGGACGGTGCGAGGGCGCTCGTGTGCAGCCTCAAGGGTGCGCTCTCACAGAAGGAAGGCGGGCACATCAGGCTGACCGCCGGTGAACGCCGCGCCATCGCAAACGCGTCGCGCATCGAATATGAGGAATATTTCGAATCGAGGACCACGGACGGCAAAACCGTCCCGCTTGCCTATCTGCAGCGGATCGTGAAGAAGGGAAGCGCGGTCGCCGCGATCAAGAAGAAGCATAACGGCGCGATCGGACAACTGCCCGGTTCGGGCCCCACGCGCGCCACCGGCTTCCTGATCAATGGTCCCGATTTCGGACTGTCCTCCGACCGCAGCTACCTGCTCACCAATGCGCACGTCATCTGGGCCCCGGAGACGGGGCAACGCCTGAAACATGGCCTCGACAACAAAGCACTCGCTCCCTCCCAAGCCGAAATCGTGTTCGAGGCCGACGACGGCCGGAGCGGTGTCTATGCGCCAAAAAAGGTCGTGTGGCAATCGACGCCCAGCCGTCACGACACCTGCATCGTCGCACTCGATCGCATGGTCCCATCGATCGAGCCGTTGTCGATCTCCGACGACCCGTGCACCTTGACCCCCGACGACGGCAACGGCACGCCCGGCACCCCGCTCGCGGTCATCGGTCATCCCAGCGGTCACCAGTTGTCGATCGGTCTCGTCGGCACGCTCGAGGAGATCCAGGCCCGCCTCGTCGACAAGGGCCCGAAGGTCAATCGAGGCGATCCGGAGTATTTGCACTACACGGCGCCGACCGAGGTCGGCAACTCCGGAAGCCCGGTCTTCGAGACGTCGAACTGGGAGGTTGTCGGGGTACATCACGCCGGCTTCAACGAGAGCGAGGGGCGGCCGCGTCTCGGCGGCAAGGCCGGCACCAATCACGCCAACGAGGGCGTTTGCATTCACTGCATCCGCGCAGCCGTAATCGAGCAACGTCCGAAGTAGGAGGGGGCGGAGACGACGTGCACGACGATAAGCGTGCCCATCTGTGAAGCGGCATACTGGTGCTCAGCCTTGCGTCACCCCATCGAGCCGAAGCCGGAGTCGTTCGTATTGCTTCACGCCGACTAGAACGGGATCACATCGTCGAGCGCCTCGTCGAAGCCGTTCTTCTTCGGCAGAGGAAGGCGCTTGCGTAGTCCGTCTAGCTGCTTCGGTTCTTCTCTGGATGGAACCTTCGGCTGATTGTTTTCAGCCCTTCTTGCGAGCCCCAGAGCACCACCGATGCGTTCGATGCCAGATAGGGCGGGCTCCAACGCCGTCATCCCTTCGCCGACATAGGTGCAAGCTGTGAGCCATTGTTCACCGGATGCGTGAACAGACGTGCACTCTCGATCAACCTCCGTCTGCAACTGGTTTATGAGACCAAACAGTCGATCATTGAATTTATTGGTCGGAGCGAGAGGATTTGAACCTCCGACCCCCAGTCCCCCAGACTAACGGGGCGGCAACTATGCCGCCATATGCAGCCTTAAAAACCTAGCAAAATCAGTGCATGTGTGCATACTGGTGGGCTACAGAACCCTACCAGACCTTACCCGCTGGTGTTTGCTTGGTGTTTGCTCGACATGACCCACATCCGCCTGACCGAGCCCATAGTTCGTAAACTGGTCGCCAAAGGGATCGACCCCAAGGCGCTCGATTCACGCGGCAAGCCGCGCCCTCGCATTTACCGCGACGACAAGGTGCGCGGGCTGTTCATCGAGGTGAACCCGCTGAGCGCGAGTTACAAAGTGCAGAGCACACTGCGGAAGGCCGGCGACCGGCCCATGAGCATTCGCAAGACCCTCGGCCGCACCACCGACTACACCCTCGAACAGGCCCGCAGATGGGCTGACGAGGTCCTGGGCACCGTTCGCCGGGGCGACGTCCCAACCACCGCCGGAGACGGCGAGCCGACCCTGCGGACGCTCTACGAGCGCTACGCTGCGATGCGCGAGCGGCAGGGCAAGGACGCCACGCACACCGGCAACATTCTGCTGAACTCGCGCACCCACCTTGCCGACTGGCTCGATCTGAAGGTCGGCAAGATCACGCAGCCCATGGTCGAGGAGCGGCACACGAAGATCGGCGGCACGCGGGGTCCCTACGCGGCGAACCACACCATCAAGCAGCTCCGTGCCGTGCTCAACTCGTACCCCGCCACGCGCAAAGCAAACCCGGTCGAAGGCATCGTCTGGTTCAAGCCACCGCCGGTCATAGCCGAGAACGGCATGCCCGAAAGCAAGGCTCTCCGGCTGGACGAACTGCCCGATTGGTGGCAAGCGATCGACGGGCTGGCGAACCCGGTGCGGCGGTCCCTCCACCAACTCGCACTGCTCAGCGGCATGCGGTACGGCCATCTAGTCGAGACGAGGCGCGCGTGGGTCGATCTGGAGGCGCGCCGCATCACCTTCCCGAAGCTCAAACGTGGTAGGCCGTTTGCACTGCCGCTGAGCACGCCGATGGTGAAGATCATCGCCGAACTGATGGAACTGCAAACCGGCTCGCCATTTCTATTCTGGGCCGAGAGCCGATCTGGCCATGTCGAGGACTGGCGGGAAGACAAGGTGCGCACCGGGCACTGCATCCGGCACACCTTCATCAGCATCGCGGCCAAAACTCGCATTGCCCAGCACCATCGCGAAATGCTGGTCGATCACGCCGTGCGTGGCATGCACGGGCACTACACCGACCTTTCGCTGTCGTTCCAGGAATTGCTGGCAGCTCAAGACGAAATATCGGAGCTGATTGTCGGTTTCCTTGCAGATACCTCAGTAGCCAGCGCAAACTGGGGCGGTCCTGTGGGGGTTGCAGCGGGCTAAGACTGCGCGTATATTCATGGCGTTGCGTGCACCCGCTCGCACGTGACATGGGTTTTCGTAAGTCCGCCTGCCTTCGGCAGAGATCGCGGCAGAGCACCTCTCAGAAACGGAGAAATCGATGAACGTGACGCAACCCCTTGGCGGGGTGGCGGCAGTTCGCGGCTCCGTTAGCGCGCCCCGAGCTGCCCCTCTCCGCCTCGACACGAGGAGTAGGAGATGGGCGCAGCAGCAAGGGGCCGGAGTGACATCCAGGCCGAGTACCTAACGCCCGAGCAGGTCGCAAAGCTCACCGGCTTTTCGCCCAAGGCGCTCGAGTCGCGGCGCTACAAGGGCACCGGGCCGAAGTGCCACCGCATCGGCCGCCGTGTGCGCTATCACATCGACGATGTGCGCGCCTGGATCGAGTCGGGAGGTGCACCGCGATGAGCTATCTCGACAACAACCGACCCGTGCCGTTGGAGCGCAAGCTCCTGTCGCCGCGTGAGGTAAGCGTCCTCACGGGCATCAGCATTCCGCAACTTGAGAAGTGGCGTCGTGAAGGCGGCGGCCCTCGCTGGGCGCGCCTGGGCGACCGCATGGTGAAGTACCACGTCGAGGATCTTCGCACGTGGCTCGAAGCGCATGGCGGGCGGCTCTGAAAACAAAGCCGAGGCGCTTGGCAGAAGCGCCCCGGCTCGCATCTTCGAACCCATCACCACGGCAAGGATCAGGTAGCTATGAGTACCACCGATAATCCGTCTTCGGCAATAGAGCGCCATCCATGGCTGGCATGGTGCACGCCTGAACAGCGCGATTGGGCGCTGACTGGCCAGTATGATTCCTCGTGGGCTGCCATCTACCGCAGCGAGTTTGCCTACATCGGCGTCCAGGAATTGCTGGCAGCCATGCAGGACCCAGAGCTGCCCGGTCTGTACGTGCCGCCGCCCAATTGGGCCAACGGCATTGATGTGAACCGCTACCTGGAGCAGATGCGCGACCGCTACTGCCGCGACTTTGTGGTGCCCGACGGCATGGACCCGAAGGACTACGCGCGCACGCTGCAACTGCGTGAGGCGGTGAGCCCCGCCGTGACTGAAGAATATTTGGACGCCATTACCCGCCGCCTGTCGGTGGAGGAGGCATTTGTCGAGCTGAACAGCCGCTACCACTTCGTCCAAAATGTAGGCGGCAAGGTGCGCGTCGTATGGTGGGAGAAGGTGCAGGGCCAAGTTGTTCTGCAGATGCAGTCCGTGGCCGAGTTCCGGCAGGCGCACCGCAACCGCCGCATCGTTGAAGAAAACTTCAACGCCACGAACGGCAAGTGGACACACTGCGCAATCCCGGTCGTGGATCTGTGGCTGAACGCCGAGCAACGCCCAACGAAGGCGCGGCTCGTGTTTAAGCCGGGGCAGGAAGCCGACCCCGACGAACTGAACCTCTGGCATGGCTTTGCCGTGCGTGCCGACACCGACGGTGGCATCGACAAGGTCGAGCGCTTCCTGAACTTCCTGCATAACGTGATCTGCGGCGGCGATGCCACCCTTGCCGAATACGTGTGGTACTGGATGGCGAACGCGGTGCAGAACCCGCACCACCCCGGCGAGACCGCGCTCGTGCTGCAAAGCGGACAGGGCACCGGCAAAGGTGTGTTCGCTCGAACGTTCGGCAAGCTGTTCGGGCGGCATTTCCTGCAGAGCGCCAACGCCAAGCACATCCTGGGCGACTTCAACGCGCACCTGCGTTACTGCGTGCTGCTGTATGCCGACGAAGCGTTCTTTGCCGGCGACCGCCGCCAAGCGAACAGCCTGAAGGCGCTGATTACCGAGCCCACGCTGATGATTGAAGGCAAGGGTGTTGACGGCGAGCCAAGCGCAAACTGCATCCACCTCATCGTGTCGAGCAACGAGCAGCACGTTGTTCGCCTGGACGATGACGACCGGCGCTTCTGTGTGCTTCGTGTAAGCGATGCGTGGCAGAACGACCGCGAAAAATTTGCCGCCATGCTGGCCGACATGGAAGACGGTGGCTACGAGCAGTTGCTTGGCGCACTCCAGGCTGTAGACCTCCATGGCTGGTCGCCGCAACCCGTACCCAACACCGCCGCCAAGGACGAGCAAAAGTTGCTGACCGTCGCCGACACCTGGGACGAGGCGCTGGCGGCTGCTGTTGATGCGGCAGTTCTGGCCAAGTTGCGCGCCGAGGCGCACCCGGACCTAAACGAGCGGGCGGGCGATACCTGGGAGGCGGTACAGGCGCGGGCCGATGCGTTGCTGGCAGCCCAAGGTGTGCGGGCGCACACCGTGAGCCTGCTGTGGCTCCTGGGCATTGAACCCAAGCACCAAGATGCGAGGGCGCAGGAGCGGCTGGCAGCTGTGATGCGGCGCTTGGGCTGGAGGCATGACAACGTCCGGGTCATGGGCGCGCAAGGCAAGGGGTATGCCCGCGAAGGCAGTGGGCGGCTAAGCGACCTACACCTTAAGGTTGTGGATGGTGTTACCCTGGTCGAGCGCCACTCTAAGGCGGTAACAGCCTAAGCCCTTGACCCGGCTCGGTTGTTACCCCGTTACCCCTTGCTACCCCGGAGGCCGAACCCCCTACGTTTGGCGCGCGTGTTCGCCGTGGCGGGCGGCTTGCTTGTTATTTTCTTATCTTACCTACTTAAGAAAGGGCAACAGGGGTAGCACAAGTAACTACGTTGTTTTTACTCGCTTTTTTGGTGTTACCCCCATCGTTACCCCTTCGGGTGTTGGGGTAGCACCCCACGCGCTCCCCTGGGCTCGGGAGACGCCGCCCAAGCATCTGAATTGGCGGGAAAAAAGCCGCCCTCGCCACCCATTTTCGCTTGCAATTGCTGATAGCTCCGCATACGGTAAACACCAGTCCATAGAACTGGTGTGCGCAGCGTCCTAACTATATGTCATCACAGCGTAACATTAACGCTCCGACAGCGGGGCAAACATCAGAAAACACACCGCCTAAGGTGTGGAAGGGCCGAGGGCGACCGCCGACAGGCTGCCCAAGGGATGCTCGCGGCAGACCGGTGCAGCCCGATCCCGATTTGGCCGGGGGTGCAGCGCCGGAGCCCGCTTTGCCCGCCGCAGGATCGCGCAAGGGCGTCCGCCGCTACAATCCCGAGTACATCATCGTGCACCAGCCATCGGGCCGCGCGAGCGGCCTGTCGTACGAGGTGAACGCCGCAGGCATCGCCCTCGTCGAGAAGATGGCCCGTGACGGACACGACGTGGTCACGCTCGCCGCACAGCTCGGCATCCACCATGTGACATTTGCCGACATTCGCAAGCGGCAGCCGGAGGTGGGCGAGGCGTGGGCTCGTGGCCGCGCCAGCCTGGGCGACGAGATCAACGACATCCTGCTCAAGCAGGCCCGCAAGGGCAACATGACGGCCGCGATCTTTCTGGCCAAGGGCCGCCTGGGCTGGCGTGAAGTTGGGCCGACCGATCCCAACGCGCAGCAGAGCAACATCAACATCACCATCAACGCGCCGCTCTCTGACGACGAATGGCAGCGCATGGTCAAGGTGAGCCGCAATGATTGAAACGCTCCCGACCGCCCCGAGCCCCTTTCAGCGCCGCGTGCTGCAATTTCGCCGGCACGCTAACATCGCCAACCTCGGCGGTCGCGGCAGCGGCAAGAGCGTGAGCCTGCTGTTCGACGTGCTCGACCATGTGCGCGAGCATGGAGCCGTCGCCTCGGTGCTGGTGCTGCGCGAGTCCTGGGCAGGCCTCCAAGAGTTGAGCTTCAAGCTGTTCCAGCTTGGCCGCATCGCATTTGGCGGGGCTGTGTCGCAGAACAAGGGCAGCGGCACGCTCAGCTTCCCGAACGGTGCGATGGTCTACTTCAAAAACATTGGCGACGCCGACAGCTTTGCCTCGGCCCAGGGCCGCACCTACACGATGATCGCCGCGGACGAGGCGGGCAATTACCCGATCAGCGCGATCAACTACCTGACCATGCTGCGCTCGAACCTTCGCCCGCCGAAGGGTATCCGCGCCCACATGCACATCACCGCCAATCCCATGGGCCGCGCGCATGTGCACTTCCTGCGAAACTTTGTGAACAAGGCCCCACCTTGGACGCCCTACCAGAGCGACGAGGGCGAGTGGTGGATCAACTGCTTCTCGGACCTGACCGACAACCCGTCGCTCGATGCCGAAGCGTACCGACGACAACTTGTCGCCGCCACGGCGGGCAACCCTGCGCTGCAACAGGCATGGCTGTTCGGAGACTGGCACCAGAAGGGCGGCGGGCTCATGTTCGATATGTTCGACCCGAAGGTACACATCGTCGAACCGCCCCGCACGCACCGCTACAAGTTCGTCGTCGGCGGCGACTATGGCTCAGCATCTCCCAGTGCAATGATATTGCTCGGGGAGTTGCTTGACCCCTGCCAGAACTACATCCCCGGCGACGTGTTCGCCCTCGACATGCGGCACACCTGCATCGAACCGGGCAATTACAGCCAAGGCGACGGAAGCCCGCCGTCCGTGCTGGCGGCCATGGTGAAGACCATGCTGGGCGAATGGGGACTGAACCCCGCCGCCGTGCCGGTGGTGTTCGACGACTTTCGCGGCTTCTCGGAAACCGTGATCGGCGTCCTGCAAGAGCAGGGCCTCCGGAGCGCGAGCAAGCCCGCCCGGAAAGATCGCCTCGGAACGTTTGCGCTCATGCGCAACATGCTCGACGGCGCGGTGCATGGCGACAGCAAGGCGCTGTTCTTCAGCCCGCGCGTTGGGCCGCTTATCGACACGATCCAGGTCGCGCCCCGCGACGATCTACGCACCGAAGACCTGAGCCGCCACTGGAACGAAGACCACTTCGTCGACGCACTCGGCTACGGGCTCTTGGAACTGAAGGACGCCCCGCGCTCGGGAACGGGCCGGGTCATTGGCATGTGGTGACATGACGAACACGACGCAGGAATATCTCGAAGCGCAAAAGGCGGGGCAGCCCATGCCGCTTACGGCGGCGATGCAGCGGCGCAAGCCCAACATGGAACACGTTGCCGCGAAGGATCCAGCCTTCCGCGTGCATGTGCCCATCGACTACCACCCCGACGCCCTGGGCGACGAGAACGGAACCATCGCGCAAGCGAAAGGGCGGCACGCACTCGACGCCTTGTGGAACGTGCATACCAAGCTGAACGAGACCGCGCTGGCGGTCACGGACCGCGCCAAGCTGGCCAGCCAAGTCGAGCCTATTGCCCTACGTGCGATGAAAAGCATGAAGGAGGAAATCGCAGGCCTTGACCGCCAACACGCGCACGCCATCAACGAGATCAAGGCCGCCCTGGGCTCCGGTGTGGGCACGCTGCAAGCCGAGATTCGCGCGGTGCTCCGTGAAATGCCGGAGGGCGAACGCCTCGGCTTCTGCCGCCAGCTACTTGCCAACGGTTCCGTCGATGAGCTGAAAGCAATCGTCGCCGTGCCGCCGATGCTGAGCGGGTTGCGCGACCAGGACTTTGCATGGGTCCGTGGCGAAGCGGAGAAGCTGATCGCGCCCAAGCACGTTGCCGAGCGCGACAACGCCATCGCCGCCCGCGACCGGTGCCAGCGCGCGCTGGAAGACTTCGACCGCAACATGAGCGGCAACATACGCCGCTGGCGGTCGAGCGACGACGCTAAGATTGCCAACCTTGTGAGCAGCCTCGCCCCGAACAAGGAAACCGAATGATGGGCGATTACCAGCACTGGACAGCACGCGGGCTGAAGCGGGAGTTGAAGCCGCTGGTGAACCATCCCACCGCCCGCGAGCTGGCGATGCGCGCGCAATTTGTGGAGCGGGCTCGGCTGTACTGGTGGCACCACCACGGACCGAGCCCGCTTCCACATGTCGGCTGGCCGCCTGGGCGCGCGCCACGAGAGAGCGTAGCTGAGTACTGGCATCTCGTGATCCGCAAGCATCTCGACCATGCGCCGCACCTCGTCACCGAGACGACGAACCTCGAAGACAGCATTGCGCTGGCGCTTGTGCTGTCCTCGGCCAACCCAATGTTGGAGTTTTAACCATGGACGCTGCCGAGGCACGCACGGTTCTGGACAAAGCCGACCGCGTGAAGGTGTTCGTCGAGACTGAGCTGCGGCGCACCGGCGAGCCGACCGATCTGGTAAACATCAACGACCTGTGGTGCTTCTACCGCCGCTGGAACAATCGCCATCCCATGTCGGAGGCGCGGTTCGTGACGCACCTTGCGGAAGTGCTCCGCTACGACGTCTACGAGGACCCTACGCGGCCAGACGAGGCGTTTCTGGTAGGGTGGGCTGCATCACCGTGTAGCCCCTACCGAGGCCCACAGCGACCCGCTCGATCACCTCGACCCGCTGCCGCGCCGCCAGTCGGGCCATGACATTGGGCGGGGCATCGGTCAGCACGCACCATCCCGTGGGCAAGTGTTGAAGGCTGGCGAACCAGCCGTCCGCGAGCAGTGCCCTGACCAAGCCTTCCATCGCGCGCTCCATTTATCCGTATACGCACGGTCAATGAAGTGCACGCAATGGTTGAAGTTGCAACTGAAAAGACAGAACAGATGCTGTTGAAGCGGCTGCGGCACGGCGAAATGTGCGTCACCTCGCGCTAGTGACGCCTACGAACCGGTACGCATCGCCGCTGGCCGCCGTCACAGACAGACTTTACGCTGGGCCGGTCGATGTGTATGCCTAAGCCCTATAGTCTTTGTACGGAACACTGTCGTGGATCATCTTACTCCGACCGAGCGAAGCGAGAACATGCGTCGCATCAGGGGGCGCGACTCGGGGCCAGAGCTGGTCGTGCGACGCCTGCTACACAAGTCTGGGTATCGCTACCGGCTCCATCGGAACGACTTGCCGGGACGCCCCGACATCGTCTTCCCCAGCAGAAGAAAGGTCATCTTTGTACATGGCTGCTTCTGGCACCGCCATCGCGGTTGCAAGTACGCCTACACCCCAAAGAGCCGGACACAATTCTGGGAAGACAAATTTGCCCAGAACGTAAAGCGGGACGCTCGCGCCGAAGCGGACCTACGGGACCGTGGATGGGAGACGATGACCGTTTGGGAGTGTGAGACAAGAGACGCTAGTCTGTTACTGATTCGGCTTGTGAACTTCCTGGGGGACGCATGAAGAAGCGGGCAAACCGTTCGAGGCAGACTGATGTGCTCCGGACCAAAATTGAACGCCTGCGGGCAGGAGCAAAGCCACGCGTCCTGGACCTGTTCGCGGGCTGTGGCGGTATATCACTCGGCTTTCAAGCCGCAGGCTTTGAGATTGCCGCTGCCGCCGAGATCGATGAATTGGCGGTGCAGACCCACGCCCGCAACTTCCATGGTCATCTGCCTCCACAGTTGGCAGCCAGACACGCGTCCCCTCGCGATATTACGGTCACTGAGCCCGATGATCTTACGAAAGACCTGGATTTAGGACCAGCAGCTGAGGCGTTTGACGTAATCGTCGGCGGGCCGCCATGCCAAGCATATGCACGGGTTGGACGTGCGAAGCTGCGCGAAATCGCCGAACACCCACAGGCTTTCAAGGTTGATCCCAGGGGCAACCTCTATCTGCGTTACCTGCATTACGTTGCCGCAACGCAACCTCTCGCACTGCTAATCGAAAATGTTCCTGACGTACTGAACTACGGCGGCCACAATGTCATGGCCGAAATTGCCGAAGCGCTTGATGTGTTGGGCTATACGGCAAAATACTCTTTGATCAATGCTGCATTTCATGGTGTTCCGCAGATGCGGGATCGTGTTTTCTTGATTGCATATCGTAGAGAGCTAGGGATTTCCGTCGCCTTTCCATCGGCGACCAACCATCTGCGCCTGCCGTCCGGTTATGACGGGACTCGATCAGTGGCCCTTCGACATATCGATCTGTTTTCTGGCGACGACTATGTTGAAGCGGACCATGGTGCCAAGACCCTGCCCGGGCCGGTTACCTGTCAGGAGGCACTTGGAGACTTGCCGCCAGTTACGCTGCATCTCGAAGGAAGACTGCGTCGTGGCGCTCGCCGTTTCGACGAACTGATCCCGTACCCAAGAAGCCGCAAGAAGCTTTCAGTGTACGCGCACCTGATGCGCAACTGGCCGGGCTTCGAAAATAGTACCGGCGTTTACGACCATGTCATTAGGTGTCTGCCACGTGACACCGATACGTTCCGCGAGATGCCCAATGGCGCGGAGTACCCCGCCGCTCATGCCACAGCCACTGCGATCTGGGAGAGACGCATCCGCGAGAACGAGACAGCATTGAAAAGAAAACTTACGGCCGGGGAAAAGCAGAAGCTGCACAAGGAGATTGTCCCTCCCTACCCGGTTGGTTCATTTCCAAACAGATGGTGGAAGCTGCGGCCGGATTGGCCGTCACGAACGCTAATGGCGCACATCGGAAAGGATACGTACAGCCATATCCATTACGATTCTGCTCAGGCTCGCGTGATCTCCGTCCGTGAGGCTGCGCGTCTGCAGTCGTTCCCCGATGGCTTCACATTCGCAGGCACAATGAATCCTGCCTACCGCCAGATTGGCAATGCAGTGCCGCCGATTATGGCTCGCGAGATTGCATCGGTGATGATGAGCGCATTGCAATCATCGCTCTTCAAGCAAGAGCAGAAGCTGGTCGCTGCCGAGTGAATCTGCTCATTATTCCTGCTGGTCTTCTTCCGATCGCGAAAGTGCAATCTCTGCACCCCATTCAAGTGTATTGGGATCGATTGAAAAGCCATCCACTCGGACGCCAGCTGGAAGACTCAGACTGCCCGCGATTGTTTTCGCCAGATCGTTGAAGTTATCGCAGATACGCATTTTGGCGCCGTCTTCATCGATTTCATAGACGCGTGCTACTGAATACCGGGCGTCGTCAGCTGCTGCCTCTACCAGCTCAGACGTTGATATGTGTATGCGGCGAGCGAACGGGCCGGTAGTACTCTTGGCATCCATCTTCACGTTATTGCCGTCAGCATCATTGAAGCGAAAATCGTAAGGGGCGGCTGCGTCGAGCTGTGACGTCCACTCGAGTCTGTCAACCTGCTGTTCGACCAGCCAGCTGTTTACGAGGCTTTCCCCATCTGCGCCTATCTGCTGGGCGTCATCCCTGGCTTGTTGAAGTTCTGCGGGCGATAGGCGGCGGCCACCACGGCGCGCAACCAGTGCCGGTCCTGCTGCACCGCCGAGAGCAACCTCTTCGACAGCATCCTCCAGCTCGGGGGTTGGCCTGACATCCGCCAGTGCAGTGCCCACAAGGTCCACCCCGGCCAACGCTGCGTCGAGCTGTGCAGGCGTTAGCGACACCATCGAGCGTCGGCCTTGGGGCACGATGGCATCCAGAACGCGGTGAGCGTCTGCGTCGAATCTTGCGGAAATAAGTATCACGTCCACTTCTTCGGGTGCCGGATCTCCGCGGAAACGAAAAAGTGCAAGATCGCCTGGCGCTAGACTGGCGAACCGCTCCGGGGAGCCCGGGTCATCAGGCACGGTGCCGCCATTCAGTCGCCAGTTCTTCCCATTATTGTACGTGATCGGGCGGCGTGCATCGGGCGGTGGAGAGTATGGCGCAGCATCACCCGGCCCGAACAGTGTGACCAGCACAGGCCACTTCATTCCCATGGCTTCGAGCGCCTGCGGATAGAACTGATCCACGAACACGTCTCTGTTGAGGTTTATGCCTTTCTGTCGATGGTCGCCGAAGGTCTTATTCCGGAAGTGATATTCGAAAAACGAAAGGTCGGAGTTTCCAAGTCGCTTCAGCGCAATTTTCTCTGCCATCGCCCGCTCCATTGCCTGTCGGCAGGCAACGACTGTGGGGCTCGAATGTCAATGCGATGCTGATGCTTGAGCGTGCCCATCAACGGGACGGCACCGCTCCATTTCGATACGCGCGTCGCATATCGACACATCGCCACTCTGGGGAGACACGACCTACCAGACCTTATCAAGAAATCACCCAGCCATATTTGCCCATAAGTGCATGGTCCTCGCACCGGTTGGCATGTCGGGCGCTGGTCCCGCGCCCGGTGCCAATCATGGCAGCGGCAAGTGCCGACACGGAGGACCATCGGCCCCATGGAGGGGCTACTGCTATGTCTAGACTGAGTTTTGATAAGGCGAGCGCCAAGCGCATCATTCGCGGCTACCACGGTAGCTATCATGAAGTTTGGCAGGACGCACACGGGCAGAAGATGCTCTCGTGCAGAACACGGCGCAGCAACCATCTTGGTGTCGCTGTCAACTTTGCCGCGCTGAACCACTTCCGTAAGGAGGGCGGCCAGTTCGTCGGGTTGATGAACGCACACTTCAAGGTCGTGGTGCCGATAGCGCAACTCGACGGCATCCGCCCCTGGGACGGCGACGACTTCATTGTCATTCGCCCGGGAGACCTGGGTCTTGAGGTTGCAGTCGAAGACAACGAGCCATGCCCATACTAATCGGGCGGGCACGATGCCAAGAGGGCCGGGGAAACCCGGCCCTTTTCTTACGGTTGGTGTTTGCCTGGGTGTTTGCCGCGAAATTTAGGTTCGCTTGCGGCTCGCTAACCCCTTGAAAATATTGGTCGGAGCGGCGGGATTTGAACCCACGACCCCCAGTCCCCCAGACTGGTGCGCTAACCAGGCTGCGCCACGCTCCGACGAACCGCTTCTTTTGCATGCGAAGCCGGATGGGGTCAACGGGCAATCGCTCCACATGGTTGGAGCCCGCTTCGCCGGCAACTGTTCAAGGCGCCCCGGATGGTGCCAGAAAATGCGCAATCCCGGCATCGGTCGTTGGAAATGCCTGCACCACGCCCCTTTCCGCCACCTCGATCGCCGCCTCGGAACGCGGCGCCACGACGGCCACCGCGGCGAACAGATCGGGACAGCGCGATACGATCGACGGCGCATCCCCGCCGCACGGATCGATATCCCGGACGCGGATACATGGCGCGCCCTTGCCGCCCGTCGCAGCCGAGAATGCGGCCGCCAGATCGATGCCGCCACCGGCTGCGACACCTTCGGCGACGGCCGCCGCTTCGCCGGGCCCCGCCACGCCAAGCGCGCCAAGCAACCGGAAAATCCCCGTGTCGAGCGCCTTGGCCGCGGCCTCGATACGCACCCACGCCTGCAGCACGGCATCATCGCTGCCCGTCGCGGCAAGTGGCGCGCCCGGCGACATGGCGTCGGCAGCCGCGAGGATCCGGTCTCGCCGCGAAGCCGTCAAGTGCAATGCGCGGCGCTCCTCGAGATCTATGCCGATCGCAACGTCCTCGCGGCGCGCTATCGCGATCAGCGCGGCCGGTCCTGCATGAGAGAGATTGAACGCGAGACCACCCCCCGGCAGTGAGGGCTTGCCCATTTCGGATCGATGGAAGTCCACACCGTCGAACCGGCTTCCGCCTGTAGCGCGCGCCAGCGCCAACCGCAGGGCAATGTGCGCCAACCGGCGCCGGCGCACATGGATGTTGCCGAAGGCAACCGCCATCGCTTCGCTGTCGGCGCGAGGCAAGCGCGGCGATCGCGCCTCCTCCCGCTCGAGCGCATCAGCCGCGTCATCGACGTCGACGAGCCAGATGTCCACCGCGGTGCCTCCGCCCGGCAAAGGTTCAATCGGGATCGGCGCGCGGGCCTCGAAGGCTTCGCGCGGCGACATATCGCGTCAACAGCAGCACCCTCGATGCGACGAACACGATCCCGCAGCAATTCAATCGAACACCGCCCTACCCCGCATGACGCGGGTCGACACGACCTGCGCCCCGCTCGGCGCAATTGGATGCCGCCTGCGATCCAGCAAACACTCGCCATGACGTCGTTGTCGCGAAGCCTGCGCATGAAGGTGCGCTGGAAAACACCACGTTCCCGCAAAATCGCAACTCTCGCGAGAACCAATCCTTCGAGACAACCATGGACCGCGCCCCATCATAAGCCTTTCGGGCGTGTGACCAAGTACGGCGGGTGACAAGCACTGCGCGTGACCGATCACCCCGCGGCGCGCTGGCGCGGCGAACCGCGATCGGCCTTTGCCGGTGGCGTCTCCTCGACGAGTAGACGACGGCAATCCTGCAACTCGTCGATGACACGCTCGAGCTGCGATCGAAATGGCAGCGCAGCCTCCCGCCTCTCCGCAGCCGAACCACTCCTGACAGACCCGGCACCGGTCGAGGCCATGGCGCGCGCTGCGGTCTGGCCTGCACGCTGGCCTCTGGGGTGCGATCCGCCTCTGGCTTCCTTGCTGTCGGCTCCGGCATGACCAGCCGCTCGTTCGAACAACGATGCGGCCGATGGCGCCGACACGGTCACACCACCTCCAGCCCGCTCCTTGGCGTCGCCCGCGGCCGGACGCGCGTTCGCGTGTGCGGCTTCACCGACCTTCTTGACGGCGTCGATGCCCTTCTCGCGCAGGATGCGCTGCACGCCCTTGATCGTGTAACCGTCGGCGTGCAGCAATTGCCGGATACCACGCAGAAGATCGAGGTCGGCTGGACGGTAGTAGCGCCGTCCGCCGCCGCGTTTCATCGGCCTGATCTGCGGAAATTTAACCTCCCAGAACCGCAGTACGTGCTTTTGCAGTTCGAGTTCGTCTGCCACCTCGCTAATGGTCCTGAACGCGTCCGCTGTCTTCGCCATCTTGCCCTCTCAAATCAAACCACTGGTGCCGGCCCGGAGATGTCCTCCGAACGGGCCACGGCGGCTTTGCATCAGGTCATGTTCCCGCATCGCCCGATGCAAAACCGAAACTTGCGAAAAGGCGAGCGCCGCTTCGCCGATTGCGGACGCACAAGATGCCCTTCGCTGGAGCGCTGTGAATTCCAATATGACCCGATTGCGCGACCAAGGCCCGCTCCAAGCCCAGGACGACACATTCTCGACCGGAATTTGCGACCGATCGAACAACTCGACCTATCGCATGGACTTCAATGCATCGGCCGCAACATCATTTTCGCAACGCGCAGGTTGCATCCTGCTGGCCTCCGCCCGCTCATCGTAAAACCACTTCGACGCACTCTGACATGGCCGCCGAATTCCATGCGACCCGCAAGCAAGCATGACGCCCATGTCAGAGCCCAAGGCGTTGCGACCGTCCAAATAGTGTCGCCTGTTCCGAGGCCGGGAACTAGTGTTCGAATTCGGACATTTGCTTCCTGACGCTGCTAGATTTTGAGCAAATGTCGGAACCACTGGGGCCACGCGCAGCAACATGCTTCGAGTATAGCTTTTGCACCTGACGTTTGGGTGCGAGGTCAGCCCAACGCGGGGACCAAACTTCAGATCCAGAACTCGAGTGGCCCGTCGCGCCAGCATCGCATCATGTCCCCACCAGCGTCCGATTTTGGCGTGCCATCAGGCCCCCGAGTAACATCATGGACTTCATGTGGCGTTTGCCGCGCCATAGTTGACACCGCCCTTGCCGCACCAACAGCCCACAATAGCGCGACGCCACACCAGAGCATGGTCCATCACGACAGAATTTATGTCATCACCGGAATGCAGCGGCGGTCATTCTCCACAAGAGCGTCCAGCTCTGCTGGATCGTTCAGCCGGCAATGTCGCGCGCCCACCGCTCGGTACCGAAACCATGGGCCGAAAACGATGATCCTTTCGACTGACGGCACGGCGATGCGATGCGATGCGCCTCACCACGCCAAGCGCCGGCGTCACGAGCCCGAGTGACGCTTTGCCAGCCCCGTATTGATGCGCTCTTTCATAATGTTGCTGGCGCGGAAGACGAGCACACGGCGCGGCGTAATCGGCACCTCTTCGCCGGTCTTCGGGTTACGTCCGACGCGCTCGCCCTTCTGGCGTATTCCGAATGAGCCGAACGACGACAGCTTTACCTGCTCGCCGCGCGACAACGTCCCGGATATCTCGTTCAGGATCAATTCGACGAGTTCCTGCGACTCGTTACGCGGTAGTCCGATTTTGCGCACCACGGCTTCCGCCAAATCGGCACGAGTCAGTGTCTTTCCCGTCATGGTGCCGCCGCCTCCCGTAATTTAATTTTGTTGATTGCGGCCATGGTAGACGCGTGGCGCCACACGGTCAATCACAGAAACTGTCAAGCAACTGAAAACAATGGACTTATCTAACGCGCCCCCGCGCATGCTGGGGTTGGGCTGCGGAATTTGGCGACGGAACGGTCTGGTCTACCACCGCGCAAGCACAGCCCCCCAGGTGAACCCGCCGCCCATTGCTTCCATGAGCACGAGGCTACCCTCGTGGATGCGATGTTCCTCGAAGGCCTGATTCAATGCCAGCGGGATCGACGCCGCGGACGTATTGCCGTGCTTGTTCAGCGTCATGACGATCTTGCCGGGGCTGACGTTCAGCTTCTTTGCGATGCCATCCAGAATGCGCTGATTGGCCTGATGCGGCACGAACAGATCGATTTCGTCGGCGGCATAGCCGGTCGCGACCAGCGTCTCCTCGATCACGCCTGAGATCTTCTGAACCGCATGCCGGAAAACCTCACGGCCATTCATGCGCAGAACGCCCGTGGTCTTCGTCGATCCAGGTCCGCCATCGACGTAGAGCAAATCCTCGAAGCGACCATCGGAACGAATGCGCGTGAACAGAATGCCACGGTCTTCGCGCGCACCGTGCGTCGGTTGCGCCTCGAGCAGCACCGCACCCGCGCCATCACCGAACAGGACGCAGGTTCCGCGGTCCGTCCAATCGAGAATGCGCGAAAACGTCTCGGCGCCGACGACGAGTGCGCGGCGAAACTGGCCGGTGCGCAACAGGCCATCAGCCACGGTCAGCGCGTAGACGAAGCCCGAACACACGGCCTGCACATCGAAGGCCGCGCCGCGCGTAATTCCAAGCCCTGCCTGTATGCGCACGGCCGTCGCTGGGAACGTGCGATCGGGCGTCGCCGTGGCGCATATCACCAGATCGACATCGAGCGGATCGACGCCGGCACGGACCAGCGCCTGCCGGCACGCAACGATGCCGAGATCGGAGGTCAATTCGCCTTCGGCTGCGATGTGGCGGCTTTGAATGCCGGTACGCTCGACGATCCACTCGTCGGTGGTATCGACGATCTTGGAAATGTCCTCATTGGTCATGACGCGCTTCGGGAGGCAGGCGCCAACACCGCGAATGACCGATCGAATGACTGTAACCACGATGTCTCACTTTCCGCGCCCGGATGCGGCGACACCCGCCGACGGCGCTACCCCTCGAAACGACAAACCCATTGCCTGCATTTCGCAGACCAGACTGCTCGCGCAGTCCCACCTCATTCCGCCTACCCGGCGATCAACTGCTACGTCTTATCCTCGCTGTCGAGCGCATCGTGGAACGTGCCGAGATCTGCGGCAACGCGCTTCAAGAGGTCGCTCTCCGCCATCTCGTAGCCGAGATCGATCGCGCTTGCGAACCCGAGCGCGTCGGTGCCGCCATGGCTCTTGATGGCGATTCCATTCAGCCCGAGGAACGTACCGCCATTGACGCGGCGCGGGTCCATCTTCTGCTTCAGCACCCGGAAGCCGTCGCGCGCCAGAAAGGCACCGATACGCGAACTCAACGAACGCATCATCGCATCCTTGAGGTACTGGCCGACCTGGCGTGCCGTGCCTTCGGCGGTCTTCAAGGCGATATTACCGGCAAAACCCTCGACGACGACAACGTCGACGACGCCCTGGCCGATCTCGTGCCCCTCGACGAAACCCTTGTAGGTGAGCGGCAGCTTGGCTTCCTTCAGCCAGGCATGAGCCTGCCTCACTTCTTCGACGCCCTTGATCTCCTCGACCCCGACGTTCAACAGTCCAACGGTCGGACGCTCGAGATGAAACAGCGCACGCGCCATGGCGGCTCCAAGCACGGCGAAATCACCGAGCTGACGCGCCGAGGCACCGATGTTTGCGCCCACATCGAGGACGATGCATTCGGACTTGATCGTCGGCCAAAGCGCCGCGATCGCCGGGCGCTCGATCCCCGGCATGGGCCTGAGGATCAGCTTCGCCATGGCCATCAACGCGCCGGTGTTTCCTGCGGAAACTGCGACGTGCGCTTCACCCCGCTCGACGGCCTCGATCGCCTTCCACATGCTGGAGCCCTTGCCGCGACGAAGCGCCTGGCTCGGCTTGTCGTTCATGGCGACGACGATATCGGTCTCGACGATCCGCGTTCGCGCCTTGAGCGCCGGCAGCTTGTCGAGTTCTGCGGCGATGTCGGCGCCGCGACCGGCGATGATGAAGTCGAGGTTGGGATGACGCTCGAGCGAGATCGCCGCCCCACCAAGCACGACCGCCGGACCGAAATCGCCCCCCATGCCATCGAGTGCTATTGTTCTCGCAGCAAGCATTCCGTCGTCATTTCCGCAATTTGAAGGCCAGTCGTGCAATCGAACGCGCGAGAACCGTAGCTTCCCCCCGGCTCGGCAGAACGCGCGGAAGATAGCGTTTTAAGGATGCTGCACAACCTGATTCTTGGTTGGTGCGGTGGCAACAGACGGTGTCGACCATACCGCGGGCGAAGCTGAGGGCCACGCTGCGGGCCGTTGATCGGCCGTGCTGCGTCCTTCAAGTCGGCTACAGATGTCGGCCGTGGATCCAGCCTGGCCTCGAGGCGAAGATCGGACACCAAACTTTCTCGCCTGGCTTGCCCCGTGGGTCTGCGAGGAACCGCTCCAACCGCCAGAAAACCCGCCAGATGCCCGCCGGACGTCTGCCTGCCAGGAACCGTCCATGTACTTCAACTCGCCGGGTACGGGTTATCGCAAGCCACCCTCTATTCCGGCTACGTCTCGCCATCGGTCGATGTGCCGCGCGGTCCGACCAGTCCGGCGAGCGCGGCAAACGGGCTCTCGCGAGGCGGCTCGGCGATTGCCGCTGCGGTTTCCGCGTCGAGTGCAGCGTCTGGACGGCGCGGATAGGGATCGAGTGACGTCGCCAGCAGCTGGTAGATCAGCCGGCCAACATCGATCACACCGTCCTGAATCGGCTCTGGCACGACGGCCGCCAGCGCCTCTTCCTCCCGGCCAACGGCTGTTGTGGCCGCCGCAGCAGCGGCGGCGATCTGTTCCGTCGGCCAGAAGACCTCGTCGACATCCTCTGAGACGCTCGCTTCGACCGGCTCCGCGGTGATGATGCATGCTTGCACCACCTCGGCGGTCATCGTTCCCGTAAGCCGGAACCGTCCGCTGCCGGTCGGTTTCAGGCGATAGGCGCACCTGAGGCTTGCGATCCCCTGCAGGCCGAGGACGGTGGCCATCGCCTCGCGCGCCTGGATTGACGCAACTTGCTCGAAATCTGAGCCTTTTTCGGCAATATCGGTCGTACGATGGGTCCAGTCGTCGATGGTGGTCATAGGGGCGTCCGCTTATTTCAGAGTTGTCGGCTCTACCGGAACCGCTCGGCCGTCGGGAGCCGGCATCGCCGCGCCGCTGACGACGCTTTCGATATCCGCCGCCGCCAATGCGCGGGTGGCCGATCGCACGAATTGGCCGAGGTTCCGGCCGAGATGTTCGGGCGAAACGGGGCCGGCGATGAAGGTTTGCAGCGCCTCATCGAGGCAATCGGGCGATGGGTCCGCGAGGCCTGCGCGATAGGCCCTGGCACGTTCATAAAAGCCTGCCGCGGCGCGCTTGACCTTTTTCGGCACGGTGAGGTCGCCGACACCCATTTCACGCATGCAATCGTCCATGTCCACGCAGAATCTATCGACGAGCGAACGACTTATCTCGTGCATCGCAGGCTCCGCCTGGATTCTTTCGAGCATCAGGAACAAGTGCAAGACGACGAGTTCATAGCGACCGTTCAGCGTGTCCGGCACACCATACGCATCGACGTAGAATCCGGGCCGACGGGCCTGCGCCACGACAGTGCCATAAATTTCATCCGCTTTACGGACGTTTGCGCCTCGTCTCGTCAACCAGTTCAGCATCGCGCCAGCCGCCGTCCGTTCGAGAGTGTGGATGTTTGCGGTCGCGATCGATGGATGCGTTGCATTGGCATGGCTCTCAGGCTATCGGCAAAAAGCATGGCTCGGCTTGAGCGATTCTCGGGGGAACGATCTCACAATGCGCCGCGCAGATATGATCCATATCGCCGACACAGGCGGAACGGGCAAGGCCATCGTTCGCAGAACGCGCGGCGCGACGGCCGCCATCGGCATGGCGCTGGCCGTTTCCATCTCGAGTGTGACGCTCGCGGGTTGCTCCGGCCAGGTGCTGAAGCACGGTCACCAGTTCAACGACAACGATGCCCAGCAGATCCAGCCGGGCATGTCCCAGGAACAGGTGAAACTGCAGCTCGGCACGCCCACGACGACAGCCACCGTCAACAACGCCGCAGCCTACTACTATATCTCGAGCACTGAAACTCAGACCGCGTTCCTGAAGCCGAAGGAAATCGACCGCAAGATTCTGGCCGTCTATTTCAACCCTCTCGGCTCCGTCGATCAGGTCGCCAACTACGGACTGAAAGACGGCAAGGTGTTCGACTACATCAGCCGCAAGACACCGGCCCCCGGCGGCCGCGACGACGGCCTGTTGAAGCAGCTCTTCCGCAACCTCGGATCGCGCCAGATCTACGGCGGCGACGGCACCTGAGAACATCGCGACCTGATGGCGAATGCCGGATGAGGCACGCGCGCGCGTTTTGCGACGGGGCAGGTCCTTGTCCATTTCGAAACTTTGTTTCGCCAGCGGTGACGCGGTCGGCTTTAGCAGCCGCATTGTGGAACGTTGCACTTCTGGAATCGGGCTTCAGCGACCCGCCATTGTAACCGCCGACGACGTCGGCAACGCCCCCACATCTCCGTCCATCGCTGCGATCGCCGGTGCAGATGTCGACGGCAACCACGCGCTGCCTGAGCGAACCACTTCGTAGGATGCCCACTGCGCAAAATCTTCTCGCGATGATACGCCTGTGTCGTTGCGCCCGGCCCCGGCCACGCACCGCCAGATGACCGCGCCGTTGACATCGCTCTGATCGGTATCGATCACACGGCGCACAGCGAACGCCCCGCCGGCCGCACCGTTCGAATAATAGGCTCCGAGCACAATTTCTGCCGATTTGATCCGCCGCTGAGCAGCCGCATCGCGCATCAGCTTCCTGAGCGTCAGAAACTCGTCCTCACTGACATCGACGAACGTGCCGATCTCACTCAACGCCGCGACGAAATCGGCATGCGTCATGGATGGCGCCTCGTCCGGTGCCGGAGGCTTGCGCGTTACGGCGGACCAGGCGGCCGGGTAACGGCGCCAGGTAAACGCTGCGTTGAGCAAGACAGCTGCGGCCACCAGGGCAAAGGCATTGAGCAATACTGGCGTCACAACGAACGTGAAGCCGAGATCCTCGATTTGTTGGCCCCCGATGACGGCCGTCAATGCGGTCGCACCGCCGGGGGGATGGATGGCACGCAGGTAGTGCATGGCGAGGATCGCCAGCCCCACCGCAAGTGCCGCCGCCAGCATCTGATCAGCAACGAACTTCGCACAAGCGACCCCGACGACGGCCGATACGATATGCCCGCCGAGAACCGGCCAGGGTTGCGACAACGCACCATGAGGCACCGCGAACAGCAGCACGGCCGACGCACCCATCGACGCGACCAGCATCGCGGCACCGGTTTCTCCGAGGAAATCGCGTTCGATGATGCCCAGTGCATAGATCGCGGCTATCGCGCCAGCCATCGAGAGGAGCCGCTCGACGTGCGTGACGGGCGCTTGCTCGATGCCGAGCAGGCGGACGAGGGCTTGCCAGCGACCGCCCTCGCGGGACGCTTCCCGTTGCGGATATTGCCTCTCGTTGCTCAACGGATCAGATCCCCAAGACTGCCGCCTCGCGCGGGCCGTCAGCCAAACGCAGGACCGGGGCCGCGAGCAATTGCGAATATCGCCGCGGCGCTGCGACCAATCGCGGCAATCGCGTTACGAAAGAGGCCCCAGGTTCACACCCGGGGCCTCGTCCTTGTCGTCGATACCAGCGGCCGAGATGCCGCGAGTTATCGCCGCCGGGTCAGTGCGCGAGAACCGCGAGCATCAACAGCGCGACAATGTTCGTGATCTTGATCGCCGGGTTCACGGCCGGACCCGCCGTGTCCTTGTAGGGATCGCCCACCGTGTCGCCCGTGACGGACGCCTTGTGCGCTTCCGAGCCCTTGATGTGCTTGACGCCATCCTTGTCGACGAAGCCATCCTCGAAGCTCTTCTTGGCGTTGTCCCAGGCGCCGCCGCCCGACGTCATCGAGATGGCAACGAACAGGCCCGTGACGATCACGCCGAGCAACATGGCGCCAACGGCCGAGAACGCGGCGCCCTTGCCGACCGCACCACCACCGGCGATGAGGTAGATGGCACCGAACATGACGACCGGCGACAGCACCGGCAGCAGCGACGGCACGATCATCTCCTTGATCGCGGCCTTTGTCAGGAGATCGACGGCGCGGGCATAGTCGGGCTTGTCGGTGCCCTTCATGATGCCGGGCTTCTCCTTGAACTGGCGGCGGACCTCTTCGACGATGGAGCCCGCCGCGCGGCCGACGGCCGTCATGGCGATGCCGCCGAACAGGTAGGGAATGAGACCGCCGAGCAGCAGACCGACGACGACGTAGGGATTGTCGAGGCCGAAGTCGGTCTTCACGCCCTGGAAGAACGGATACTTGTCCGCGTTGGCGATGAAGTACTTGAGGTCGTAGTTGTAGGCCGCGAACAGAACGAGCGCGCCAAGGCCCGCCGAACCGATCGCATACCCCTTGGTGACGGCCTTTGTCGTATTACCGACGGCGTCGAGCGCGTCGGTCGAGCGGCGAACCTCCTTCGGCAATCCCGCCATTTCGGCGATGCCACCGGCGTTGTCCGTCACCGGGCCGAACGCGTCGAGCGCAACGACCATGCCGGCGAGACCGAGCATCGTCGTCGTGGCGATGGCGGTGCCGAAGAGGCCTGCGAGGTTGTAGGTGGACAGGATGCCGAACACGATGACCAGTGTCGGCAGTGCGGTCGACTCGAGGCTGATCGCGAGGCCCTGGATGACGTTCGTGCCGTGCCCCGTGACCGACGCCTGGCTGATGGAGCGCACCGGGCGATAACCGATGCCGGTGTAGTACTCGGTGATCCAGACGATGAGACCGGTCACGGCGAGGCCGACGAGACCGCAGAAGAACAGGCTCATGCCGGTGATCGTCAGGCCGGTCGTGGTCGTGCCGATGACGCCCATACCGCCGAACGTCAGGTGTGTCGCGGCGTAGAGGCCACCGATCGAAAGAACGGCGGTCGCGATGAAGCCGCGATAGAGCGCCCCCATGATCGAGTTGTTCGCGCCGAGCTTGACGAAGAAGGCACCGATCACCGACGTCACAATGCAGGCGCCGCCGATCGCGAGCGGATAGACCATCGTCGCCATCAGCGATGGCGAGTTCGCGAAGAAGATGGCGGCCAGCACCATCGTCGCGACGACCGTCACGGCGTAGGTCTCGAACAGG
>JAGRKS010000162.1 GCA_020442185.1 Hyphomicrobiaceae bacterium | reverse complement strand
TGGGACTGCCACGGCCTGCCGATCGAGTGGAAGATCGAGGAGGAATATCGCGCCAAGGGCCGTGAAAAGCCGGACTTCTCGGATGCCGAGGGCATCAACGCATTCCGCGCCGAGTGCCGCGCATTCGCGGCCAAGTGGCTCGACGTGCAGCGCGAGGAGTTCAAGCGCCTCGGCGTCGTCGGCGATTGGGACAATCCCTATTCGACCATGGCCTATCGCGCTGAAGCGACGATCGCGCGTGAGATCATGAAGTTCGCGGAGTCGGGCCAGCTCTATCGCGGCTCGAAGCCCGTCATGTGGTCCGTCGTCGAGAAGACGACACTGGCGGAAGCGGAAGTCGAATACCAGGACTACCAGAGCGATATGGTCTGGGTGAAATTCAAGGTCATCCAGGATGTCGAATGGGGCGATGCGCAGCAGTTGCGCCGTGCCGATCAGGCGTGCCTGAAGTCGGAGATTGTCGGCGCCAACGTCGTCATCTGGACAACGACGCCGTGGACGCTTCCTGGCAACCGCGCCATCTCATTCTCATCCCGCATCGACTATGGCCTTTACGAGGTCACCAATGCCCCGGACGGCAATTGGGCAAAAACCGGCGACCGCTACATCCTTGCCGACCAGCTTGCCGACGAGGTCATGAAGTCCGCGAAGGTCGAGAGCTACGAACGGCTTGAGGCGGTTGATGCCGACGAGTTGCGCCGCATCGTGTGCGCCCATCCCCTCCGCGATCTGGGTTACGCCTTCGACGTTCCCCTCCTCGATGGCGACCACGTCACCGACGACACCGGCACGGGCTTTGTCCACACCGCTCCCGGCCACGGCGCCGACGACTACATCATCTGGATGAACAACCAGAAGGCTTTGCGCGAACGCGGCATCGACACGACGATCCCATTCACAGTGGATGCCGACGGCGTCATGACCGACGCCGCACCGGGCTTCGCCGGCAAGTGCGTGCTGACCGAAAACGGCGACAAGCCGAAGCCGGACGCCTCCGCCAACGAAGCTGTCATCAAGGCGCTGGCGGACGCTGGCAACATCATCGCGCGCGGCCGCCTGAAGCATCAGTACCCGCATTCCTGGCGCTCGAAGAAGCCGGTCATCTTCCGCAACACGCCGCAGTGGTTCATCGCCATGGACATGCCGCTTGGTGATGGCGGCAACCGCTCGCTCCGCCAGATCGCGCTCGACGAAATCAAGAAGACCGCGTGGGTGCCGGGTAGTGGCGAGAACCGCATCACCGGCATGATCACCAGCGGCCCTGATTGGGTCGTCTCGCGTCAGCGCGCCTGGGGCGTGCCGATCACGGTGTTCCGCAACCTCACGACCGATCAGGTGATCCCGGGGCCGGGCTTTGCGGGCAACGACGAATTGACGAGCCGCATCTCCGAAGCCTTCACCCTGAAGGGCGCCGACGTCTGGTTCGAGGATGGCGCCAAGGATCGCTTCCTCGATGGCCTCGTCGACGATCCGGGCGCGTGGGAGCGAGTGCGCGACGTGCTCGACGTCTGGTTCGATTCTGGCTCGACGCACGCATTCGTGCTCGAGGACCCGGTGTCGTTTCCCTCTCTCGCCAACATCAAGCGGCACATCGATGGCGGCAAGGACCGCGTCATGTACCTCGAGGGCTCCGACCAGCATCGTGGCTGGTTCCGCTCGTCTCTGCTCGAATCGTGCGGCACACGCAGCCGCGCGCCCTATGACGTCGTTCTGACGCACGGCTTCATCCTCGACGAGAAGGGCGAGGACAAGATGAGCAAGTCGAAAGGCAACGTGCTCTCGCCCCAGGACGTCATGAAAACCGCCGGCGCCGACATCCTGCGCTTATGGGTCGCCTCCGCCGATACGACGAACGACATCCGCTTCGGACCGGCCATCGTGCAGTCGGCGGCGGAAGCCTATCGCAAGATGCGCAACACTGTCCGCTGGATGCTCGGCGCGCTCGGCCATTTCAGCGAGGCGGACCGCGTCGACGTGGCGGCGATGCCCGAACTCGAGCAATTGTTGCTGCATCGGCTGAGCGAGATCGACCCCGAGGTGCGGACCGCCTATGCCGAATACGACTACCGCAAGGTCGTCTCGATCATGGCGCACTTCCTCAATACGGACCTTTCGGCCTTCTACTTCGACATCCNNCAAGGACGCGCTCTATTGCGACGCGCCGTCGAGCATCAGGCGGAAGGCGTCGCTGACCGTCATCGACGAGATCCTGAAGGCGACCGCGCTTTGGCTCGCGCCGATCTTGTCGTTCACAGCCGAGGAGGCGTGGCTCGCGCGCAATCCCTCCGACGACGACAGCGTGCATCTGCACGAGTTCCCGCATGTTCCCCGGCAGTGGCGCAACGAAGCGGTTGCCGAGCGCTGGGAGGGGGTGCGCCGGGTGCGCCGCGTCGTCACCGGTGCGCTCGAGATCGAACGGGCGGCGAAGCGGATCGGCTCGTCGCTCGAGGCCGCACCCGAGGTCTACGTTTCCGACGCTGCGCTCTGGGCCGCGATCGCCGGTGTCGATCTGGCCGAAGTGGCGATCACGTCCGACATCGAAATCGTCTCAGGCCCGGTACCGGAAACTGCGTTCACGTTGCCGGACATCCCCGGCGTCGGCGTCGTGCCGAAGCGCGCCCAAGGCACGAAATGCGCCCGCTCGTGGCGGATCACGAAGGACGTCGGCCAGGACCCGGCCTATCCGGAGCTCTCGGCCCGCGATGCCGCCGCGATGCGCGAGATCGATGGCGCTGGCGGGACGGCAGGCCGAGGGGGCGCATGACCGAACAGGTGGGCGAGCCGAATAGCAGGACCGATCAAGGGCGGGGCGGCCTACGGGGCGGCTGGCTGTGGGGGCCTTATTCGGCCGCGGCGCTCGCGGTCGCGGCGTCGACATTTGCTCTCGATCAGGCGCACAAGTGGTGGATGTTGCTCGGTTTTGGCCTTCGCGAGCGGGGCCGGACGGAGATCCTGCCGTTTCTGGACGTGGTGTTCGCCAAGAATATCGGGGTCAGCTACAGCCTGTTCCAGCTTGACAGCCAGACTGGCCAGATCGCGCTTTCGCTCTTCGCGGCGGCTGTCTCACTCGCTCTGTGGGTTTGGCTTGCCCGGTCGGGCACGAGCCGGTTGATGGGCGTCAGTCTCGGGCTGATCATCGGCGGCGCGCTCGGCAACGCCCTCGACCGGCTGATCGTCGGCGGCGTCATCGACTACATCTCTTTGCACGCTTTTGGGTATTACTGGTACATCTTCAACATCGCAGATGCCGCGATCGTTGCCGGCGTTGTCGGGCTTCTGTATGACTCTTACGTGTCGAGTCGCAATGCCGCCGCAAACGGATCGTAACGGCTGGATGATGCCGTGCCGCGGTTTGCGCGGCCGGGGGGAGCAAACGACATGGTTCGTTCGAGCTTGAAGAGGGCTGCCGCGATGTCGCTGGCGCTGGCCATTGCCGCGGGCGTTGCCGGCTGCGGCATCGGCGACGTCGAGATGAACGGCAAGATTTTCGACGCCATGGGTGTCTCGCCATCGACCATGAAGAAGGCCGGTGAGGCCAGGGTCGAGGCGCGCAACGGCCTCGTCGTGCCGCCCGACACCGGCTCGCTGCCTGAGCCCGGAAGTGGCCGGGCGCCAGAGGCCGAGGCGGATCTCGCGTTCATCAACGATCCTGATCGCCAGCGTAACCTCGACAGGTCGGAGCTTGCGCGCAAACAGGCTGAATTCTGCAAGGTTGCCTACGAGGACCCGAAAGCACGCGGCGACAACTCCGTCGATGGCGTTTCCGGACCGGCCGGGCCTTGCCGTCCGTCGCTCCTGACGTCCATCAAGAAGTGGAACAAGGACGACGAATAGCGCGGGGGCGTTTCGCCGAACCGAATGCAGTTTCAGGCGGTTCTTCCATGCTCTTGGCCGTCGGCGCAAGTCAGCGCATCTCGGCCGCATTCCGGTTCATGTCGGGTGCGGAACCACGAATTGAGCCTGGATTCCGGCGCCGCTAATATAGGCCAGCGCTCGTCGTGCTTCTCGCTGTTCTCGCACCCAAGCCGACGCCCCCGCCTGTACCCCTTGCTTGCTTCTGGCCAAGGGTCCAGAGACGCCGTCTGCCGATAAGGCCCGATTATCGACACATGAACGCGTTGTCATTTGACTTCACCCTAGCCAGCATCGAAACCTTGTGCGTCCGCTGCTGGTTCGGAACCGCATGGCAATGAGCCGCGTCCCGGCCGTTAGGCGTCGGTGAAAGAGGATTTCCCCCCATGATCCGCAACGGTGTCCGCCACCTCTCGACCTTGGTGATCGCCCTCATGACCTTGACACTCGTACCGCAGTCGTTCGCCGCAGAAAGCGCCTCGCGCGTTTCGCAGTTCGAGCTCTCAAACGGTATGCAGGTGGTCGTCATCCCCGACAACCGCGCACCCGTCGTCACGCACATGGTATTCTACCGGGCCGGCGCCGCCGACGAGCCGCCGGGCGTCTCGGGCATCGCGCACTTCCTCGAGCACCTGATGTTCAAGTCGACGGAGAAGATCCCGAACGGGGAGTTCTCGAAAGTCGTGGAACGCCTCGGTGGAGAGCTCAACGCTTTCACCACCCAGGATGTCACGGCCTACTTCGAGCGCGTCGCCAAGGGGCAGCTTGCGAAGATGATGGAGATGGAGGCCGATCGCATGGTCAATCTCCGCCTCACCGACGAGGAAGTCGTGACCGAGCGCAATGTCATCCTCGAGGAACGCCGGTCGCGCGTCGAGAACAATCCGGGCGCCCTTTTCGGCGAGCAGATGGAGGCGATGCTCTATCAGAACCATCCCTATGGAATTCCCGTCATCGGCTGGGAGCACGAGATGTCGAAGCTCTCGCGCGCCGATGCTCTGGCCTTCTACAAGCGGTTCTACTCGCCCAATAACGCGACGCTTGTCGTTGCCGGCGACGTGACGGCGGACGAGGTGAAGGCGCTTGCCGAGGCGACATATGGGCGTGTCCCGGCCGTCGATCCGGCATTGCTGCAGAGGGCCCGTCCGCAGGAGCCGCCGGCACGTGCCGCGCGCCGCCTGACGCTGGAGGATCCGCGCGCCGGCCAGCCCTCGCTGCATCGCTACTATTTGGCGCCGAGCTACAACACGGCTCCTGAAGGTGATGCCGAGGCACTCGACGTGCTCGTCAAGGTTCTCGCCGAGGGCTCGACCAGCCGCCTTTACATGAAGCTCGTCGTCGCCGACAAGGTCGCGGCTTCCGCATCGGGCAACTATCAAAACAGCGGGCTCGATAGCGGCAGCATCACGCTCTATGCCGTCGCATCGAGCCAGGACGATCTCGTCAAGGCCGAAGCGGCCATCGATGCCACCATCGCCGACATCAAGGCGAACGGACTGACGGATGCCGAGATACAGCGCGCCAAGGCTGGTCTGATTGCCGACTACGTTTATGAAAGCGACAGCCAGTCGACGCTCGCCCGTCGCTACGGCTGGGGCCTGTCCACCGGCCTTTCGATCGCGCGCATGGAGGCGTGGCCGGATGCGATCCGCAAGGTCACGGCGGAAGACGTCAAGCGCGTCGCGAACACGTACTTCGACATCCGCTCGTCCGTCACGGGTCTCTTGCTGCCGAAGGAACAGGAAGCAGCCGGCAGCTCCACACCTGCAGGCATTCCGGCCGCTGGCCAGTCTCCGGCACCCGGCTCGCGTTCGTGAGACAGAATTTGCGATCCTGCGCTGTCCAGAAAATTCGCTGAGGTGAACACATGACGTTGCATGCTCCGGCCAAGACCGTCGCGCGCTCGCGTCGACCCGAGGCCACTGTCATGACTTCCAGGTATCCCGCCAGCTCGCGCAAACCACACTCGGCGATCAACCAGTTCGGCTGGTTGACCTTGTTCGTCGCGCTCGCGCTCTTCATCGGCATCAACGCCCAACCGGCCAAAGCAATGAAAATCCAGACCGTGAAAAGCCCTGGCGGCATCGAAGCCTGGCTTGTCGAAGAGCACAGCGTTCCCCTGATTTCGATGCGCTTCGGTTTCCGGGGCGGAAGCTCGCAGGATGCGTTGGGCAAGGAAGGCATCGCCAACTTCATGTCGGCGATGCTCGACGAGGGTGCGGGGGATCTCGATTCGACCGCCTTCCAGGAGCGCATGCAGGACATTGCCATGCGCATGACGTTCACCGATGCGCGCGATGCATTCTACGGCAACTTCCAGACCTTGTCGGCCAACCGCGACGAGGCCGCCAAACTTCTGCGTCTCGCGATCACCAAACCGCGATTCGATGCCGACGCCGTCGATCGCATCAAGAAGCAGCTCCTGGCGCGATTGACGTTCTCGGATCGCGATCCCAGCAAGGTAGCGGCGAAGGCTTGGTTCGCCGCGGCGTTTCCGAGCCATCCCTACGGCCGCCCGGCAACCGGTACGAACGCCTCGGTTGCGTCCATCGACGCTGCCGATCTCGAAGCCTTTCGCAAGCGCACGTTCGCGCGCGGCAACCTCAAGGTCGCCGTCGTCGGTGATATCGATGCCGTTTCGCTGGGCAAACTGCTTGACGAGGTGTTCGGTGATCTTCCCGCCGACGCCGGCCTAATCGACGTTCCGCAGGTCGAGCCGATCGCAGGAGGCGTGGAAAAGGTTATCGAAATGGCCGTGCCGCAATCCGTGGCGGTATTCGGACTCCCATCGATCCGCCGCAAACACCCCGATTTCATTCCGGCTTTCGTTTTGAACCACATCCTCGGCGGCGGCGGCTTCGCCTCGATCCTGATGGATGAGGTGCGGGAGAAGCGCGGCCTGGCCTACTCCGTCTACAGCTATCTCCAGCCTGAAGATCATGCCGCGGTCATGATCGGCTCGGTCGCGACGAAGAACGAATCGATCGCTCAGTCGCTCGATGTCATCCGCTCGGTTCTGAAGCGGGTTGCAGAGAAGGGGCCGACGGCTGAAGAGCTGGAGAGCGCCAAGCGCTATCTGGTTGGCTCGTACGCCTTGCGGTTCGATACGGGAGCCAAAATCGCGAACCAGCTTCTCGGCGTGCAGATGGAAGGCTTGGGGCTCGACTACTTCGCGAACCGGAACAGCATGGTGGAGGCGGTCACACTCGACGACGTCAAGCGCGTCGCGGCCGAACTGCTGCAACCGAAGAACCTGATCGTGACCGTCGTTGGCAAGCCCGCGAACATGCAGATGCCGGCTGCCGCGGCCGGTGTCGCCCGGGGCGGTTGAGATCGCGCGCTGTGGCATAACATGTCGCCGCGGAAACGGTGACCTGACAGGCGACGATGCGGCCGATGTCGGGCCGCGTCGTTCGTGGTGCGATGTGCCTGCACCTCTGCACCTCTGCACTTTGCCGGCGTTTGCGGTTGCAAGCTGCGTCACCGAAGCTTCGCCCGTTAAATGGATGGTCGCGGATTGCGACGGCCGCCTGGCAACGTCGCTGCTGTGAGCTGCGAGGATCAGCGAGCCTCAGATCTCGCTCGATATGCATTGTAACCGCGGCGCGCCGGGGCGCGCGACCCTGGCCCCCGCGCCACAATCAAAACGTTTCGATGTCCCGCGGCCTTTCCATGAACGCCTTGCATATTGGCTTGCATGCCGAAAGGCGCTAGGCCAGCGGTGGGCGGGCTGCCACAGGTGATTCCATGCCGATGACTTCCTCTGAAACGACAGGAGAACGCCGGGCCGCTGCCGCCTATGAGCAGTCGATCGATGGCGTGCGCGAAGAAGCAATCGGCCGACACGGGCTTTCGCCTCGTCTTTTGGATCGGTATCTCACGCGACTGCGCGACCCTCTCGCGATCCTCAAGGACAACTACCGAACGGGCCGTTTGCCGATCCTGACGCTCCCCGAAGAAACCGCCGACATCGATGATGCCGCGGCAGCGCTGGCGCAGCTTAGCGAAGGGGCGCAACTCATCCTCTTCTTTGGCACCGGCGGATCCGGCCTCGGCGGCCAGACGCTTGCGCAAGTCGCGGGCTGGAACATTCCGGGCGGCGCTTCGGACCGCCAACTCGGTCGTCCCCGCACGCGATTTTACGCCAACCTCGACGGCGATACACTCGAGAGCGGCCTCGAGGGGCTCGATCTTGCGCGGACGAGGTTCGTCGTCACATCGAAATCCGGTGGCACTGTCGAGACGCTGGCGCAGGCGATGGTCGCTCTGCGGGCGGTGCGCGAAGCTGGCCTCGCCGATCAGATTCCCCGGCTGTTCCTCGGCATCACCGAGCCCGCGCAACCCGGCAAGACCAACGGCCTGCGCGAGCTTTTTCAGTCGCTCTCCATACCCCTTCTCGAACACCACACAGGAATCGGTGGGCGCTTCTCGTGCCTCACAAACGTTGGCCTGATCCCGGCCATGGCGCGCAGTCTCGATCCCTATGCCATTCGCCGCGGCGCCCGCGAGGTCGTCGAAGCGCTGATGGCGGCAAAGACACCCGGAGAATTCGCTCCCGCGGTTGGTGCAGCCGTTGCCGTCGCCCTTGCCAAGGAAAAGGGTGTGCGAACACTCGTGATGATGCCCTATGCGGATCGGCTTGGGCAGATGGCGGACTGGTTTGTTCAGTTGTGGGCCGAAAGCCTCGGCAAGAACGGCGAAGGCACAAGCCCGATACCGTGCCTCGGCCCACTCGACCAGCATAGCCAACTGCAATTGTTCATGGACGGCCCGCGCGAGCACTACATTACGATCGTGCGTGTTTCGACAGCCGGCCGTGGACCAGTTATCGACGCGGATCTGGCGCGCTCCGCGCATCTCGACTTTCTGGCTGGCCGAAGTGTCGGAGATGTTGTTGCTGCACAGGCCGAAGCGTTGCCCGAAGCTCTGGCGAAGGCCGGTCGCCCGGTGCGCACGATTGATCTGCCGGGGCTCGACGAGCGCTCGATCGGCGCGCTGCTGATGCATTTCATGATCGAGACCATACTTGCTGGCCGCATGCTCGGCATCGATCCGTTTGACCAGCCCGCCGTCGAGCTTGCGAAGGTTCTGACGCGCGCGCGTCTGGCGGCGAAAGCGTGACGATCGAGGACATGGGCATGGTGATCCGCCAGCTCTCTGCAGAAACCGTCAACCGGATCGCCGCCGGTGAGGTGATCGAGCGTCCGGCGAGCGTCGTCAAGGAACTCGTCGAGAATGCGATCGATGCCGGCGCGACCGCGATCGAGGTCGTGACGAGCGGCGGCGGACTATCGTTGATCCGCGTGACCGACAACGGTGAGGGAATGGCGGCCGCCGATCTGGCACTGGCCGTCGAGCGGCACGCGACGTCGAAACTCGACGACGAGAACCTTTTCGATATCCGCACGCTCGGCTTTCGTGGCGAGGCGCTGCCGTCGATCGGTTCGGTCGCGCATCTCGAGATCGCGTCCCGGCAGGCCGGCTCGCGCGATGGCTTCCGCATCGTCGTCGACCGTGGCCGCAAGTCAGCCGTTGCACCTTCGGCCGGAAACACGGGGACGCGCGTCGAGGTGCGCGATCTGTTCTCGGCAACACCGGCGCGCCTCAAGTTTTTGAAGTCCGAACGCGCCGAGAACATGGCCGTGAGCGAAGTTGTGCGCCGTATCGCGATGGCCAATCCAGCGATTGCCTTCACCGTGACAACGGGCGAACGGGCCGGGTTGAAGCTGCCGGCCGCCGCCGACACGGCCGATGGTCTGCTGTCGCGTCTCGGACGGATCATGGGGCGCGAGTTTCTCGATGATGCGCTGGCGATATCGGGCGAGCGCGAAGGGATCAGGCTGCAGGGTTTCGCCGGACTTCCGACACTGCACCGGCCGGATCAGACGCAGCAATATCTGTTCGTCAACGGCCGCGTGGTGAAGGACAGGCTCCTCGTCGGCGCTGTGCGCGCGGCCTATGGCGATCTTATTCCCAAGGGTCGGTTTCCACTCCTTGCGCTGTTCGTCTCGCTCGATCCGCGCGATGTCGATGTCAACGTGCATCCAGCGAAATCCGAGGTGCGCTTTCGTGATACCGCGGCTGTCCGGTCGCTCATCATCGGCGGCGTAAGGGCATCGCTCGAGGCAGCCGGACATCGCGCGAGTGCGCAGGGCGGCATGGCGACGATGGACGTGCTGGCGCGTGCTGCGGCGGCCACCGCTACCGCCGTTGCGGACGATGCCAGAGCCGTTGTCGCGGGCGATGCCCATGCCATGCATCGCGCTGGCGGCGATCGTGCGGGAAGCCGCTCAGCGTCGGGGATGCGACTGCAACTCGACAGCGGTTTTGCCGAAGCAATGCAAGCGCCGTTTTCGGCCGTGGACCGGTCTGGCCTCGCTGCGCCAACTGATGCAGCGGGGTCAGGCGAGGATGTCTGGGATCGCCCGCTCGGTGTCGCGCGCGCGCAGTTGCACGAGACATACATTGTAGCGCAGACGCGCGATTCCGTCGTCATCGTCGATCAACACGCCGCCCACGAGCGCCTCGTCTACGAACGCATGAAGACGATGCTGGCGGCGGGGCATGTCGAACGGCAAGGACTGCTCATTCCCCTCGTCGTCGATCTGAGCGAGGCGGAAGCGGATGCGCTGGGCGAGCGCGTCGCGGAGTTTGCCGAGCTCGGTCTCGCCATCGAGCCATTCGGTGCCGGCGCCGTCGTGGTCCGCGAAGTTCCCGCGCTGCTCGGCAAGGGCGATGTCGCCGGCCTCGTCAAGGACCTCGCGGCCGAGATCGTCTCGGAAGGCGCCGGTTTCGCGCTCAAGGAACGGCTCGAGGCGGTCGCCTCGAGGATGGCATGTCACGGCAGCGTGCGCGCAGGACGACGCCTGACGGGTGAGGAAATGAATGCCTTGCTGCGCGAGATGGAAGCAACGCCTTACTCGGGGCAGTGCAACCATGGACGGCCGACCTACGTCGAGCTGAAACTCTCCGACATCGAGCGTCTTTTCGGTCGCAGATAGCGTTTTCTGCGGGGCGCTATCGTTCTCTTGCTTGCGCCATCCGACTCCCCTTTGAGGAGCCGGCCGGATGGGCTCTTCTCGCTTGCGCCATCCGACTCCCCTTCGGGGAGCCGGCCGGATGGCGCTGGTCATGCAGCTGTCCTTGGTGGTTCCGGCACTCCAGCCATACAGCAGCCGCCCGCGACGATCCGCACTCCA
>JAGRKS010000161.1 GCA_020442185.1 Hyphomicrobiaceae bacterium | reverse complement strand
GATCGGGTGCTGCAAGGGGAACCAAGTGTCGGAGACGGAACACTAGGTGTGCGCCCCGGCTGTATCGGGCACTGCGCGCAGGCGCGGCTGCGCGAGCCTGAACTCGGCCTTGCGGATCATTTCGGCAATCCGCGGCTGAACCTCGTTGCGCCAGCGCGTACCGTTGAAGACGCCGAAATGGCCAACGCCCTTCTGAACATAGTGATAGCGCAATCCCGCCGGGATGTTCGGCGTGAGATCGTGCGCGGCTGCGGTCTGGCCAAGTCCGCAGATGTCGTCGCGCTCGCCCTCGATCGTGATGAGCGCGGTCTTGTCGATGGCGGCGCAGTCGACGAGACGGCCACGGTGGCGGAACGTTCCCTTTGCCAGGGCATGCTGCTTGAACACCCGCTCGATGGTGTCGAGGTAGAAGGCGGCAGGCAGGTCCATGACCGCCATGTAATCTTCGTAGAACGCGGCATGCTCGCGCGCGGAGGCATGGTCGCCCTCGACGAGGTGGTGGAACAGGTTGACGTGCGCGGTCGCGTGACGCTCGAGGTTCATGGTCATGAACCCGGTGAGTTGAAGGAAGCCCGGATAGACGGGCCGAGCAAAGCCGGGGTTCGGGAAGGGCACCGTCGAAATGATATTCTTTTCGAACCACGACATCGACCGCTGTTCAGCAAGCCGGTTCACGGCGGTCGGATTGCGCCGGGTATCGATGGGACCACCAATCAACGTGAGCGACGCCGGCTGGTTCGGATCGCCATCCTCGGCGAGCAGAGCGGTTGCGGCGAGTGCTGGCACCGACGGTTGGCAGACCGCGACGACGTGCAGATTGGGCCCCAGCATGGCGATGAACTCGATGAGGTAATCGATGTAGTCGTCGAGGTCGAATTCGCCCTCGGTGCGTGGCACGTCGCGCGCATCGATCCAATCGGTGATGTAGACATCGTGATCACGAAGCATGGCGGTGACGGTGCCGCGCAGAAGGGCTGCGAAGTGACCCGACAGCGGCGCGACGATCAAGACGCGCGGTAGATTGCGGGAGGCTCGTGCGCCGTCGTCGTCGGCAGCCTCGCGCTTGAAATGCAGGAGATTGCAGAACGTGCGGCGGGTGATGATGCGTTCGGTGATCTCGACCGTCTCGCCGCCGACGTCGATCGTACCGATATCGAATTCAGGCTTGCCGTAGCGCCGCGTCAGGCCTTCGAAGACGGTACACGCCGCCGACATGGAGCGGGCCGGGAGCGTCGCGCGGTAGGGGTTGAGCGGAAAATCGAGCTGCGCCTTCAGCAATCGCGTCGCCAACCGCCACGGGGCGACGATCGCGTGAGCAAGCTCATAGGCATGATAATGCATGTCAGCTGTTCAGTTTCTGCTGCCGGCCGGCGGTGCTATCGCGCAGCGGTTTCCGCTCCGAGCATCAGGCCATATTCCGCCAACATGTACAAGATATTGCTCAGCCGGGTTGAAGCGTTCCTCGGTTGGCTGGGCTGGCGCAATCGGGTCACCATGCGTCCGCGACGGGTTTCGTCGCGGCGTGTAATAGCCAGCATCTTGCGGACCGTATGGTCGTTGGATTACAAACTATCGAGGGCTTTGCGATCGGCACCTCGTTGCGACGTCTGCCAAACGGACTACTTTCGCTGCCGCACGCTACCGCCACGGTTGTTGAGCAGGACCATTTTCAACGCGGGTCTGATCGTGTCTTCCCTTTCCGGGAGCAACGCTGATTTCGCTTCCAATCCGTCGGTCCGCTCGCCGTTTACGTCGCCATGCAGATTGAGATTCACTCGCAGCAAGAATGCCGTGGCATCGGACCACGTGCTTGCAGGACACGACGCATGAACAGCGAGAAGCCCTCCTCCGACGCGCAAGCCGCGGACCTGCCGATGCCGCCTCAAATGGCGGCCGGCGGTATTCGCGATCCGATTAGCGACGTCGTAAGGCTGCTTCGGCGGATCAACCACGTCGCGGACCTGCATTCCAAGCATCTGGTGCGGCAGACCGGACTGTCGACGCCGCAATTCATCGTGCTCTCCACCATCAAGGAACTCGGCGAGGTGACGGCTGGTCGGATCGCCCAGGAGGCCAGCCTCAGCCAGGGAACGGTGTCCCTCATCCTCGATCGGCTCGAAAACCATGGCTACATCGAACGCTACCGCAGCAAGCGTGATCGCCGCATCGTCCATGCGCGGCTTCGTGAACTCGGGGCGGCAGCCATCGCGAAAGCGCCCGCACTGTTGCGTGAGACGTTTATCACGCGCTTCCGGCATCTCTCGCCCGACGAGCAGCAGCGGATGGTGGCGGCGCTCGAGATGGTCGCCGGCATGATGGATACTCCAGAGCACGAAGTCCGCGCGTAGCTGAATCGGAGGAACTATTCGCTCACGGCTGATCCTCGCTTGCGCTCGGGCCTCCGCTGGGCGCCGTTGGCACCTGAGCAGCTTCGCCGCTGGCGATCACGCATCGCCGACGGCCGACGCATGTTGGCCGTCGTGAGCCGCGCAAGCCCTTATTTCGGCTTCTGGGCCGCAAGAATGTAGTTGACGCTGGTGTCGGTCGCTCGGGACCAGTGGTCGCGCAGCGGATCGTAGACAAGGCCGTCGACCTGGCCCGGCTCAAGGCCGCAGGCTTCGACGTGGGATTGCAACTCCTCAGGGGTGATGAACCGATCCCAGGTGTGCGTGCCGCGCGGCAGCCAGCGCAAAACATATTCCGCGGCGACGATCGCCAGCGCGTAGGAGCGCGTCGTCCGGTTGATCGTCGACAGCACGAGAACGCCACCGGGACGCAGCACGCTTGCGGCGGTTGCGATCAGGCCGGCCGGATCCGGGATGTGCTCGAGAACCTCGAGACACAGCACGGCATCGAACACCTCGCCTCGTCGCGCAACCGCTTCGAGGCTTTCCGCGCGGTAGTCGATGACAAGGCCGGATGCTAACGCATGAGTTTGCGCCGCCCGGATGCCGTCGCTGGCGAGGTCGATCCCGGTGACGGTGGCGCCGAGGCGGGCGACAGGCTCGCTGACGAGGCCGCCACCACAGCCGACATCGAGGATTTCCAGTCCCTCGAACGGCCTGATCTGGCGGGCGTCGCGTGCGAGGCCCCTGCAAAGGACGTCACGAACGAATCCAAGCCTGGCCGGGCCGATCTGGTGAAGGGGTCGGAAGGCGCCATCCGGGTCCCACCACGCTTCGGCGAGCGCACCAAAGCGGGCGACCTCCGCCGGATCGACATTGTCGTCCGGCGCGGATCGGGCGTGGATTTCGGTCCCGCCGTCTTGGCGGCTCGTGCCGGCATGCTGTCCCATCGCGTCAGATAGGCCGGGCGACGTCAGCGCTGTCAAGAACCGTCTCGGCTGTTGCGGCGGCTTTCCGATATCGCTATGAGTGCGGCCCAAATCAGGGGGCTACCCGATCCTCCGGCACTGACGCCTCTGGCTGCGGGGCCGTTGGCCGGGGCAGGACGGGCGCCACGGCCGAGGCGTCACCCGGATCAAACAGGTCAAGCCTTCGAAGCGGGTGAAGACATGGCAGTTGTCGTGATGAAATTTGGCGGCACTTCAGTCGCCGACGTCGAGCGGATTCGCAACGTTGCGCGCCATGTCAAGCGCGAGACCGACGCCGGCAACAAGGTGGCCGTGGTCGTCTCGGCAATGGCGGGCACGACGAACCAGCTGGTTGCCTGGGTCCGAGAGGCTTCCCCGCTCCACGACGCGCGCGAGTACGACGCCGTCGTTGCGACAGGTGAGCAGATAACGGCTGGTCTGCTGGCAATCGTTCTGCAATCGATGGGTGTGCGCGCCCGCTCCTGGCAGGGCTGGCAGGTTCCGATCGAAACCAGCGAGGCGCACGGCTCGGCGCGCATTGCCGGTGTCGACGGCGCGATGATCCGCTCCAGGCTCGATTCGGGCGAAGTCGCCGTCGTTACCGGTTTCCAGGGCGTCGAGCCGAAGGCGAACCGCATCGCAACCCTCGGACGCGGCGGATCGGACACCAGCGCCGTCGCGATTGCGGTGGCCCTGGCGGCGGATGTCTGCGACATCTACACAGACGTCGACGGCGTCTATACAACCGATCCGCGGATCGTGCAGAAGGCCCGCCGCCTGCCGAAGATCTCCTACGAGGAGATGCTCGAAATGGCGTCACTCGGCTCCAAGGTGCTGCAAACGCGCTCCGTCGAGCTGGCGATGGTGCACCGCGTTCGCCTGAGGGTGCTGTCGAGTTTCGTGGCGCCCGAGCAGATGGCCCCCGTCAGGCTCGAAAATCTGGAAAACATCGGCACAATCGTTACCGACGAGGATGAGATCGTGGAGCAGCAGGTCGTCAGCGGCATCGCCTACGCAAAAGACGAGGCGAAGGTCACCATCCTCAACGTGGAGGACAAGCCCGGCGTCGCCGCACGCATATTCGGACCACTGGCGGACGCCAACATCAACGTCGACATGATCGTCCAGAACGTCGCCGCGGACGGCAAGTCGACCGACATGACCTTTACCGTGCAATCTGCTGAATTGGCACGCACCCTCGATGTGCTGAAGGCTGCCGAGAAGGACATTGGCCGGTTCGACGTTCGCAGCTCCGCGGATGTCGCCAAGATTTCCGTGATTGGCATCGGTATGCGCAGCCATGCCGGCGTGGCATCCCAGATGTTCGCGGCGTTGGCGGACAAAGGCATTAATATCCTAGCTATTTCAACATCTGAAATTAAGATCAGCGTGTTGATCGATGCCGCATATGCCGAGTTGGCGGTGCGGACACTGCATTCGGTCTATGATCTGGACGCCGCCTGAAGGCGGCCATGTCACGCCTCTAGGGCGCCGCGCCGAAATCGAAGGTTCCGAACCGTGCCCGCAAGCGCCGGTTGGGAATGATCTTTGCATTGCCGTTCTGAAACGAATGGCCAACCAGCAACGGACGATGCAGGCAAGACGCAACGAGGACACCGAGGTCGCGCCGTCCGAGACGGCCATGCGCGTCATCATGCGCCGTCTTCGCGAGATCATGGGCGAGCAGGGCGACGGCCAGTCGCGGCTCGACAAGATCGTGCGCCACGTTGCCGGCGTCATGGTCGCCGAGGTTTGCTCGATCTATCTGAAGCGCCGCGACGGCTCGCTGGAGCTGTTCGCAACCGAAGGTCTCAACGCCGCTGCGGTTCATACAACCCGGCTGAAGCGCGGCGAGGGCCTTGTCGGTCGTTGCGCCGAACTCGCCGTTCCGGTCAATGAGCCCGACGCCCAGAGCCACCCCGCATTCTCGTACCGACCCGAGACCGGCGAGGACATCTATCATTCGCTGCTCGCCGTGCCGATCCTGCGCAGTGGCCAGATGCTCGGCGTGCTGGTCGTTCAGAACCACGCCTTCAAGGAATATTCGGACGACGACGTCGAGACGCTGCAGGCGACCGCGATGGTGGTTGCCGAGCACCTCGTCTCCGGCGCCGTCGCCAATGCCGAGGCGGACGTCGAAATCTCGCGCTCGATGGTCGCGGTCATTCAGGGCGATGTGCTGTCCGAGGGTATCGCGCTCGGCCATGTCGTGCTGCACGAGCCGCG
>JAGRKS010000160.1 GCA_020442185.1 Hyphomicrobiaceae bacterium | reverse complement strand
GCTTGTTGGCGACGTAGTAGTCTTCCGTCAGGATCTGGCCTGAGACGTAAAGGGCGACGCTATCGGGGCCATGCCGCGCGATCGTCATGGCGAATTGGCGTGCCACTTCGTCGAGCGCTTGCGCATAATCGACGCGCACGCCGCCGATCGTCGGAAAGAGCAGCCGGTCATCGAGAGAGAGCGTCTCGCCGAGCGCCGATCCCTTCGAACATAGCCGGCCGAAGTTCGCTGGGTGATCGCGATCGCCCTCGATTTCGGCCGTCTGGTTGTCGGCGCCGGGTTTGGCTAGCACGCCACACCCAACTCCGCAGTAGGGACATGTCGTTTTCGTCCAACCATCAGCCATGTCGCGATGCGCTCCTCGTCAGGTGGTCCCCGTCGCGCCGTTCTTCATCGATGCTGCGCCGCGTTGTTTCATTCCGGCGCCAGGTTCTCGAGGGCGGCACCGTCGAGCAGGATGCGGCCGCCTTCGACGCGCAATTCGTAGGTGCGCGCTTGCCCTTCGTCGGCGCCCAAAGCAGCGCCGGTCTCGAGCGATATCACCCAGTTGTGCAATGGGCAGGTGACGCTCCGGCCGTGCACGATCCCTTGGCTCAGCGGTCCGCCCTTGTGCGGGCAGCGGTCGTCGAGTGCGAAGACGGTGTCGTCGGCGGTGCGGAAGACGGCGATGCAGCCGCGGGCCGTCTTCACAAGGCGCGCGCCTTGCGCGGGGATGTCGGAGATTGCGCCGATGTCGATCCAGGCCTTTTCCATCACGCTCATTCCGCGGCCTCCAGTTCCGTCAGCACGGCGATCGGAGCGAATTCGTGCGCGTCCTTGCCGCCGGCACGTTCTTCCCACGGGTCGATCTGGGCAAACTTCTGGGAATGGACGAACCGCTCGCACAGCGCGCGCCGGGCATCGACATCATCGAGGGCCTGCCGGCGGATGCTGTCGAGGCCGACACGCTTCGCCCATTTGTAGATGCGTTCGAGATAGCGTCCCTGTTCGCGGTAGAGCTGCACCAGTGCCGCGATGACCTCGATGACCTCATCATCGGTTGCGACGTGGCCCAGAACTTCGGTGCCCTTGATATCGAGCCCGGCGGCGCCGGCGAAATGGATCTCATAGCCGCTGTCGACACAGATGACGCCGACATCCTTGCACGTCGCCTCGGCGCAATTTCGCGGACAGCCAGACACCGCCATCTTGACCTTGGCCGGAGTCCACGAGCCCCACATGAACTTCTCGATACGAACGCCGAGCGCGGTCGAGTCCTGCGTGCCGAAGCGGCACCATTCCTTGCCGACGCACGTCTTGACGGTCCTGAGGCCCTTCGCGTAGGCGGCGCCCGACACCATCCCGGCGTCGTTGAGATCGGCCCAAACGCGCGGCAGATCTTCCTTCCTGACGCCGAGCATGTCGATACGCTGGCCACCCGTTACCTTCACAGTCGGGATGTCGTAGCGGTCGACGATGTCGGCGATGGCGCGCAGTTCACCTGCCGTCGTCAGGCCACCCCACATGCGCGGTACGACGGAGAAGGTGCCATCCTTCTGGATGTTGGCGTGTACGCGTTCGTTGATGAAGCGCGACTGGTTGTCGTCCTTGTAGGTGCCGGGCCAAGTCGCAAGCAGATAGTAGTTGAGGGCCGGCCGGCATTTCGCGCATCCGCCGGAGGTCGACCACGCGAGCTCCTGCATCACGTCGGGAATCGTCGTCAGGGACTTGGCGACGATCAGGCGACGCACGTCGTCGTGGCCGAATGTCGTGCATCCGCACATCGGCTGGACGGCCGCCGGATTATAGGCGTCGCCGAGCGTGACCTTCATCAGCTGCTCGACCACGCCTGTGCACGTGCCGCACGACGCAGACGCCTTTGTATGGGCGCGGACGTCGTCGAGGCTCGTCAGGCCCTTCTCCTGGATCGCCGTGACGATGCGGCCCTTGCAGACGCCGTTGCAGCCGCATATTTCCGCATCATCCGGCAATGCTGCAACGGCCGCCGTAGGGTCCAGCGGAGCGCCTCCCGCGTAGCTCTGGCCGAATATCAGCGTCTCCCTGAGTTCGGTGATGTCGGTGCGCTTCTTGATGAGGTCGAAGAACCATGCGCCGTCGGCTGTCTCTCCGTACATGACGACGCCGACGAGCACGTTGTCGTTGATGACGAGGCGCTTGTAGATGCAGCGCGACGCGTCGCGCAGCACGATCTCCTCGCGGCCATCGCCGTCGCTGAAGTCGCCCGCCGAGAACAGGTTGATGCCCGTGACCTTGAGCTTCGTCGCGACAGCACTTGGCGAGAACGTGGCGGTGGAGTTGTCGGAGAGCTGCTCGGCGATGACGTTCGCCATTTCATAGAGCGGGGCGACGAGGCCGAAGACCTGGCCGGATGCCTCGGCGCACTCCCCGACGGCAAAGATGGCCGGATCGTTCGTGCGCATCGTCTGATCGACGACGATGCCTCGGTTCACAATAAGTCCGGCGGCCTTCGCGATCGCCGCGTTCGGTCGGATGCCAACAGCCATGACGACGAGGTCCGAGGGCAACTCGGTTCCATCATCGAGCTGCACGGCCTTGACTCGCGGCGGTCCGGCATCGCCATCCGTCGCGATGATGGCGTGCGTATTTGCGCGCGTGATGACGCGGATGCCGCGCGCCTCCACGGCCTTCTGCAGAAGATGGCCGGCCGCCGGATCGAGCTGACGCTCCATCAATGTCGGCATCAGATGCAACACGGTCACGTCCATGCCCTGCTCACGCAGTCCGGCTGCGGCTTCGAGGCCCAGCAGGCCGCCGCCGATGACCACGGCGCGCCCACCGCTTTTGGCCGCGAGGAGCATGGCGTTGACGTCGTCGAGGTCACGATAGGTCAGGACGCCCGCGAGATCGTGGCCGGGAACGGGGATAACGATCGGCAGCGAGCCGGTCGCGATGATCAGCTTGTCGTAGCCGACGGTGACGCCGTGCTCGCTCGTCACGGTGCGCCGTTCGCGATCGACCCCGATGACCTTGTGACCCTTGTAGAGGTTGACGCCCTTCTCGACGTACCAGCCGTCGCCATGAATGACGATATCCTCGAAGGATTTCTCGCCGGACAGGATCGGCGACAGCATGATGCGGTCGTAGTTGACGCGCGGCTCGGCGTTGAAGATCGTCACTTCATAGCGGTCAGGCGCCTTCTCGAACAATCGTTCGAGTGCACGTCCCGGTGCCATGCCGTTTCCGATGACGACGAGTTTCTCTTTCATCTGCAGTATCCTCCGCTCAGGCTGCCGCCGGCTTCGACTGGCGTTGAGCGCTTGCGGCTTCGATCCGCTGCGCGCGCTTCGCCGTGATCGCCTCGAGTATTTCGGCAGAGGGGTTTGCACCGCCCTCGTAGGCTTCGAGGAAGTCGAGAAGTTCCTGGCGATAGGCGTAGTAGTCGGCGTGCTCGAGCAGCGCGCGCCGTGTCCGTGGCCGGGGCAGGTCGACCTGCATGACATTGCCGACCCTGGCGTTTGGCCCGTTCGACATCATCACCACGCGATCAGCAAGAAGGATCGCCTCGTCGACATCGTGCGTGACGCAGATCGCGGTGACCTTCGTGCGGCTCCACACCTCCATCAGAGCTTCCTGCAGCTCCCATCGCGTCAAGCTGTCGAGCATGCCGAACGGCTCGTCGAGCAGCAGCAGCTTCGGCGACAGGGCGAAGGCACGCGCAATGCCGACACGCTGGCGCATGCCGTTCGAGAGCGCACTTGCGGAGCGGTCCATGGACACCGCAAGCCCCACGCGTTCGAGGTAGTAGGCAACGATGTCATCGCGTTCTGCGCGGGAGGCGTGCGGATAGACTCGGTCGACGCCGAGCGTGACATTCTCTCGGGCGGTCAGCCACGGGAACAGCGAAGGTGCCTGGAACACGACGGCACGGTCCGGGCCGGCGGTCACGACTTCCTTGCCGTCGAGGATGACGCCGCCCTCGGAGATCTCGTTGAGACCAGCGGCCATCGAAAGGACCGTGGACTTGCCGCAGCCCGAGTGGCCGATGAGGGAGATGAACTCGCCCTTGCGAACCTTCAAGCTGAAGCCGTCGACGACCTTGAGCGGTCCCTTCGGTGTCGCGTAGATCTTGGAGAGCTGCGAGAACTCGAGATAGCGATCGTCGGCGCCGGTCGCGGCTTCGGCGGCATCGAGGTAAGCCTTCGGTGGCCTCTGCTTGCCCTGGTTGAGCGAAATCGGCAGTACGTTGGGCAATTGCCGCTCGGTTTCGTGGGCCTCGGTGCGCCCCGCGGCCAGTTCCATCAGATAGGTCGTGATGTCGTGGCGCAGCTCCTTGAAAGCAGGCGCGTCGCCGATTGATACGTGTTCGCGCGGCCGTGGCAGATCGATCTTGAATTCGCGACCGAGGGAAGCATTCGGGCCGGGCAGCAGCGGTATCACCCGATCGGCGAGCAGGATCGCCTCGTCGACGTCGTTGGTGATCATGACGACGGTACGTTTGTCCTCGCTCCAGATCCTGGCGATCTCGTCCTGCAGCTTGGCGCGCGTCAGTGCATCGAGCGCCGACAGCGGCTCGTCGAGCAGCAGGATTTCCGGCGACATGGCGAGTGCGCGCGCCACCGCGACGCGCTGGCGCATGCCGCCTGAGAGTTCCGCCGGCCGTCGGTCCGCCGCGTGGCCGAGGCCGACGAGATCGATGTACCGGCGCGTGCGTGCGGCGCGCTCGGCGCGTGGCTCGTTTGCGAACACCTGGTCGACGGCCAGCGCTATGTTGCCGTGAACCGTTAGCCACGGCATCAGTGAATAGGACTGGAATACGACGCCGCGATCGGGGCCGGGGCCGGTGATGGCCGCGCCCTTGAGCGTAACAGCGCCCGTGTCCGGTGGGGCAAGGCCGGCGATCGTCGATATCAACGTCGTCTTGCCGCTGCCGGAGAAGCCGACGATTGCGACGAACTCTCCTTCCTCGACGCGCAGGTTGACGTTGGACAGGACCTGTGTGCGCTGGTCGCCATCGCCGTGGGCCTTCGACACGTTTTCGAGTTCGAGAAATGCCATGGGTGCCTCCTGCCTGTCTCTCAGCGGTGCGACGAGTAGGTGAAGGCGGATTGCAGTGCGTACATCAGGCGATCGAGCATGAACCCGATAAGTCCGATGGTGAGCACCGCCACGATGATCTTGGCGAGCGATTGCGAAGAGCCGTTCTGGAACTCGTCCCAGACGAACTTTCCGAGGCCCGGGTTCTGTGCCAGCATTTCAGCCGCGATGAGCACCATCCAGCCCACGCCGAGCGAAAGTCGCAGCCCCGTGAAGATCAGCGGAAGCGCCGACGGCAGAACGAGCTTTGTGATCGTCCGCCGTGTCGGAAGCTGCAGCACCCGGCCGACGTTCAGCAAATCCTTGTCGATGGTCGCGACGCCGAGCGAGGTGTTGATGAGCGTCGGCCAGAGCGAACACAGCGTGACGGTGATCGCCGATATGACCAGGGATTTGGGCAGCCAGTCGTAGGTATCGACGTAAAGCGCCGAGACGACCATAGTCACGATCGGTAGCCAGGCGAGCGGCGAGACCGGCTTGAAGATCTGGATCAACGGGTTGAGCGCGCCGTTCACCGTCTGCGAGAGGCCGCACATGATTCCGAGTGGCACGGCGATGATCGTCGCCACCAGGAAACCGAGGGCCACCGTTTCGAGACTGGTCCAGATCTGATCGATGTAGGTCGGCTTGCCGGTATAGGAGCGGTGCTTCACGAGCTCGCTCTTGCCCTCCGCTACGAGTTTTTCGTTGCGTGCATCCTGGCGATCGTAGAATGCCGCCTCCTTCTCGCGCTCGGCGAGATGATCGGCATAAAGGTTCTGCGCTTGCTGCCAGACTTGTTCCGGCCCCGGAATGGCACCGAGCGAAGTCTTCACCTGTGGCGCCGCCCACGACCATGCAGCGAGGAACACCGCGATACCGATCAGCGGCACCACGAGTTGACGCCAAAGTTCCTTCATCTGCGACTTCGGGCTCTCGCCAGCCGCGATCCGGAGCAGCGCCACGACGAATCCGAGGCCGAACACCTCGAGCGTTCCACTTGCTCTATTCAGCCAATGCTGGAAGCGCTGCTGTCGTTTGCGGCGCGCGTCGCCCGCAGTGGCGCCGACGTATTCGGTTGCGATTGTCATGGGGTATCCCTCAGGGCTCGTCACATCCGGTCGCGGCGGACCGCGTGGTGCTGTTCCGGCTGGTTGGTTGCGCGATACTGGCGGCAGGGGCGGTTGAAACGCGCCCTGCTGCGCAGCCTCGTCATCAGCCGCCGACGATCGTTGCGCCGTCGACCTTCTGCTTCGCCTTGAGGCCGATCGGCAGGCTGTCGATGTAGGCGTTGGGCGTCTTGCCGTCGTAGGGGACCTTGTCGATGTTGTCGGCGGTCACCGGGCGGTAGCCGTCGGTCTCCCACGGGAAGTCGTCGGACTTGGCCTTGCCCTCGTCGACCAGCAACTTCGCCGCCTTGAGGTAGAGGTCGGGGCGGTACACCTTCTTCGCAGTGTCGGCGTACCAGCCGTCATCCTTGCCTTCGGGGATCTGGCCCCAGCGGCGCATCTGGGTCAGATACCAGACGGCGTCGGAGTAGTAGGGGTACGTCGCGAAGTAACGAAAGAACACGTTGAAGTCGGGGATGTCGCGCTTGTCACCCTTTTCGAATTCGAATGTGCCGGTCATCGAGTTGGCGATTACCGCCTTGTCGGCGCCGACGTATTCGGATTTCGCCAGCATCTCGACGGCCTTCATGCGGTTCGCATTGTTGTTCTCGTCGAGCCAGATCGCAGCGCGGATGAGAGCCTTGGTCAGGGCGAGAGTCGTGTTCGGATACTTCTCGGCGAATTCAGCGGTGATGCCGAACACCTTTTCCGGATTGTTCTTCCAGATCTGATAGTCGGTGATGACCGGAACGCCGATGCCCTTGAACACGGCCGCCTGGTTCCACGGCTCGCCGACGCAGTAGCCGTAGATCGTTCCGGCCTCGAGCGTTGCCGGCATCTGCGGCGGCGGCGTCACCGAAAGCAGCGCCTGCGCCTGGATCGTTCCCGAGACGTCGGTTGACGAATAAAAGCCCGGGTGGATGCCACCGGCCGCAAGCCAATACCTCAGTTCGTAATTGTGCGTCGAAACCGGGAACACCATGCCCATCTTGAAGGGCTTGCCCTCGGACTTGAACTTCTCGATCGCGGGCTTCAGGGCGGCGGCGCTGATCGGGTGCACGGGCTTGCCGTCGGCACCCTTCTCGACGACGGGCTTCATGAGTTCCCAGACCTGGTTGGAAACGGTGATGCCGTTGCCGTTCAAGTCCATGGAGAACGGTGTCACGATGTGGGCCTTGGTGCCGAAGCCGATGGTGGCGGCGAGCGGTTGTCCGGCCAGCATGTGTGCGCCGTCGAGTTCACCCGTGATGACGCGGTCGAGCAGCACCTTCCAGTTCGCCTGGGCTTCGAGCGTGACGAAGAGCCCTTCCTCCTCGAAGTATCCGAGTTCCTTGGCGACCGCGAGCGGGGCCATATCCGTGAGCTTGATAAAGCCGAACTTCAACTCGTCTTTCTCGACGGCTAGCGTCGCCGCGATGCTGGCGGGCGCCATCGCGACGGCTGCGGTCAGGGCTGCTGCGACGGCAAGATGCGCGTATCCGCGAGGGCGGCGATGCGGGTTGGCCTGTCGCTCGCGGTCGTGGGATGTTGTGCTCATGGTCTGCGAACCTCATGGTTGCGGTGTCGGATCGAGGCCTGGATCTTGGTTGCCCGGTCTCGGTGGTCTTTTCCGTCGCGTCCCGCCGCCGCCTTGGCGTGTGGCTTCGCCAGGACATGCCGCCACGTCAGCCAACAAAAAACGCCGCGCGATCTGCAGTGCGGTCGCGGGTGCGACACACGGAGATCGGCGGCGTTGCCGTTGCCCGGAGGAGGGCGGAGGATCACATTGACAATCGAACCAGCGTTGGTTCGCGGCGGCGCAGCATAATGGGGTGCGGCGCATCATCTCTGTGATATTGCTAGATTATATGGGGGTTCCGGACCTCAACAAGTCCAAACTTGCGGCAAACCACGGTCATTTTGTGTGCGTTTGCACAGCGAATGTGCGTTGCAGCATTTTTAGCGCCGACGCACCAACGACCGCGTGGACGTCAGCGGCGGGGGGGGGGGGCGGAGTTTCTCGATCAGGTGGCGTCGGCCGCGCGAAGGACCTGGAGATAGTCGCTGAGGTGATCGGGATCGAATTTGGTTCCGTCGAAAAAGCCGTCGGGCCCGAGCAGCAGGCGTCCGGCAACCGAGCCCACGGCGGTCTTCGCTGGCAATGCGCCCTCGACCTTGGCATTGGCTGTCGGGATGTCGATGCCGCACGCGGCGAGGGCCTGGCGATAGAGGTCCGGTCGATAGGTGTCGCGCGCGGTTTGGATCGTCTCGGGTGTGATGGTGATTTCGCCCCACCTCGCCATCTGGCTCAAGAACCACAGGGCGTGAGATGTCCAAGGAAACGTTGCAGCGCGCGCTGCATAGTTCAAGAAGCCCTCGACCCTGAGACGCGGGCCGATGCCCGTCGGCAGCAATCCGAGCAGGCTTGGCCGGATGAGTTCAGGTGCCTGCCCGAGATAGTGCGGACGGGCGAGCAACTCGCACAGCGCCTCGCCATTCTCGGGCACGTCGCACCATTGGCAAGCGCGGTGGATCGCGCGCACCAGTGCGGCCAGTCGCTCCGGCCTGTCGCTGGCCCAGTTGGCGCGCGCTGCCAGCACCTTCTCGGGGCCGGAGCGCCAGATGTGGGAACCGGTTGTCGCAATGACGGCGTGTGCTTCCTTGACAGCCACGCTCCCCCACGGCTCACCCGCGCAGAACCCGTCGATCTGCTCGCTTTCCAGTGCGACCGCCATGAGGGGCGGCGGCAGGACGACGAGTTCGACGTCGTGACCGGGTATCATGCCGCCAGCAGCGAGCCAGTAGGCGAGTTCGTAGCGATGCGCGGAATGCGGATGCACGATTCCAAATACCAGCTTCGGCCGACCCGAGGTCCGCCGCTGCGTGACAACGGCCGAAAGGGCATGCAGCGCGATCCGCGGATCGAAGTCGGCCGTCGCGCCCGCTTCCGCCATTGCTCGCCACAACGGCTTCGATACGGTTACGGTGTTGCCGCCAAAACCAAGCGCCATCGGTGCGATCAGCTTCATCGGCAGTGCGCCGATTCCGAGGTTGGCCGCAATCGGCATCGGTGCCAGGGCATGGGCGATATCGAGGTGGGCGACAGCAAGTCGATCGCGGATCGTCGCCCACGACGTCTCGCGCGAGAGCGTCAGCTCGAATCCTTCCTGCCTTGCAAATCCATGCTCGTGCGCCACGATCAGCGGCGCGGCATCGAGCAGCGGAATGAAGCCGGCACGGATGGTGGCGGTGGGCAGGCTCACGTTTCGTCCTCCTGGTCCAGCAGTCCTGCGGCGACGATCAGGCTCTCGGCGATATCGGCGATCCGCCGGTTCTGGTTCATGGCGGTTCGACGCAGCAGCGCATAGGCATCGGGTTCGCTTAGGCCGCGTGTCCGCATCAAGATCGCCTTCGCGCGGTCGATGGTCTTGCGGTCGGCGAGTTCGCTGCGTGCGGCGTCGAGTTCCCGCCGCAGCCGGTCGAAGGCGTGGAAGCGGCTGATGGTCATGTCGAGGATCGCCTGCACCCGCTCCTTCTTGAGGCCGTCGACGATGTAGGCCGAAACGCCCGCCTCTATGGCCGCCTCGATCGAGGCCTGGTCGGACTGGTCGACAAACATCGCGACCGGTCGCTTCACCGCGCGCGATACCTGGAACATGTGTTCGAGCTGGTCGCGGTTCGGGTTCTCGAGGTCGATAAAGACGACGTCGGGATCGATCTCGACGATCCGCCGCATGACCTGGGACATGTCGTGAATGACCACGACGGATGCGATGCCGGCATCGCGCAAGCCTTCCTCGATGATCGAGGCACGGATGCGGTTGGCGTCGATCACGACGATGCGGATTAGCTTATCGGCCATAGCCTATTTGCAGTGCGGCGCAGCATCCGCGCAAGTGGCTTGATGACTAGTGGTTTCCATTGGCCGAGCGCGTGCTGGAGGTGTTAGTCAGCCGCGGGCGGTCGATTGCACGGCTCGCGCGGTCAGCGGTCAGACCTCGCCCCCCACGTTCAACTGATCCGTAATGGGGCGCTACGGCAGGGCAAACAACTGAGGCAAGCCGGCAGGTTGGGGCATTTGGTCATGCGGGCTGCCAGCCTGGCGGCCGGTCGGCACTCATGCCGCAGGGCTGGCCAGCGCCACCCTCCCGGCGGGTCGAATTTGTGCATGGCCGGTATGCTTCGGCGGCGCCGCTCGAATTCAGGCTTGACGCAGGCCGTCCCGCATGTTGCGCTGCAGCAATAGGTTGATCTCGGTCAATGGCTCCGGAGGGTCCCGCCCATGCAGTACCTCAGCTACGAACTTGCTCACATGGTCGTGCAGCCGATGCGCATGGTTGCCCGCGCCATGAAGCAGCAGGCCGAAATGCCGTTCAACCCGCTGGCGAAGACACCGATCATGCGTCAGGTGTCGGCCGCCTGCGAAGTCTTCGAGGGTGTGACGCGCCGATACGGGAAGCCTGAATGGGGCATCGAGACGACGACGATCCACGGCCTCGAAGTGCCGGTTCGCGAGGAGATGGTCCTCGCAAAGCCGTTCTGCAATCTCGTGCATTTCGACAGGCCCGAAGAGATCGTCGGCAAGCGCTACGATCCGAAACTGCTCATTGTCGCGCCGATGTCGGGACACTATGCGACGCTCTTGCGCGGCACCGTTCAGGAGATGATCAAGGAGCACAACGTCTACGTCACCGATTGGGTCGATGCTCGCGACGTGCCACTCTACCAGGGGCGCTTCGACCTCGACGACTTCATCGACTACATCATCTCCTTCATTCGCTTTCTCGGACCTAATACGCATGTCATGGCGGTGTGCCAGCCGAGCGTTCCGGTGCTTGCCGCCGCGGCCGTCATGGCGGCCGAGAACGATCCGTGTCAGCCGAGTTCGGTGACGCTCATGGGCGGGCCGATCGATACGCGGCGCAATCCGACCAAGGTGAACCAGCTTGCGGAGAAGCGGTCGATATCCTGGTTCCGCAACAACGTCATCAGCCGCGTGCCGTTTCCGAATGCCGGCTTCATGCGCGCGGTCTATCCGGGCTTCATGCAGCTGACGGGGTTCATGACGATGAACCTCGAACGCCACACGCGCGCGCACGCCAAACTCTTCGACAACCTGGTAAGCGGCGATTGCGACTCCGTGCAGTCGCACAAGGATTTCTACGAGGAATACCTGGCGGTGATGGATCTGCCGGCCGAGTTCTATTTGCAGACCGTCGAAACCGTTTTCCAGTCCCATGCCTTGCCGAACGGTACGCTGCTCCATCGCGGCAAGACGGTCGATTGCCGTGCGATCACAAAGACGGCGATCATCACCATCGAGGGCGAGCGCGACGACATCTGCGGCCTCGGCCAGACGGAGGCCGCTCACGATCTCTGCTCGAATGTGCCCATCGACGAGCACTATCACTACGTGCAACCGGGCGTCGGCCATTACGGCGTTTTCAACGGCACGCGATTCCGCACGGAGATCGCGCCGCGCATTCGCGAGATGATCCGGACAATCGCCTTCAAGCGGCGCACGCAAAGCAGTTCTCCGGTGCCGCAGCCCTATCGCTCGCTGAAAGCCGATCGCGAGACGCAATACGATTGGCGAACGGGGATGCCGGCCGACGCTGGCAGTTGATATCGGCCCCAAGGGGCGGAATGCCAAGCCTCTCACGGCTGAACCTTCGCGTTCTGCCGTCATCGCGTGGATTGCGATCGCGCGTTCCACCGCGCGATCCGTCACTCTGGGAATACCGCCCCGCCGATCCGAGCTGCGCGCCCGGATCGGCTATTCGCTATTCGTTTGGAGCCGTGGTTCATGGACGCGACCGCAGCAGCCCTGCGGCACTGACCCATGGCACCTGATGCGCTCTCGTTCTAGGGTTCGGCCTTGACGGTCGATGCCACGACCGCCGCGACTGCCGCGACATCGCTCGTGTTGGGAGGCTCGCTGCCCGGTTCCGCGAGCGATCGCGGCGCGCCCTCGATTTCCGCCAGCCACTGAGCGGTCTTGGTGTGGTCGGGGTCCTTCTTGAAATCAGCACTCGGCGCGAACCCTTCGACGCGGCTCACAGCTTCAGCCACCAGCTTGCGGAACTCGGGAACATCGAAATAGGAGGCGTGCACCAGTTCCTTCCATGTGAAGTAGGTTGTGACGGCGGTATCGGCCGTATGCTTCGGCTCGGCCGAGGCGAGGCCACCGATCATCCGGCGGAATTTCGCCAGCGACTGGCTGGCCATGCCGTTGCTGTAGTCCGTTATCAGTTCGTCGATGGCGCCCGGAAGCCTCGGCGGGGAGCGCTCGATCCAGGATGGCCGGTCGACCGCGCCGACCGCTATCTCGCCCTCGGTGTCGTTGCCGAACGCCGATCGCCTGACCTCGGCGTTGGTGAGGCTGTTGAGCAGGGTGCTGGAAAGGCTGCTGACGATGCCGGCGAAGCTGCGGATCACCAGCATCAGGGCGAGGGCGATGAGCCCTGAGATCAACGGCACCAGAATGCCCGGGATGAGGGCGGACCAGATCCACCGGGTCCGGCCCGCGCCGAGTTCCTCACCGCCGAGCATCCACGACAGTTCGTCGGTCGCGACGTGCAGCACCAGTGCGCTGTTGACCCTGAGGTTCTCGCCATTCCCGCACAGCACGCCGTTCTCGCAGACCATGTCCTTGCGTTCGAAGAACCGCTGCTTGAAACGAAACGCTCGTTCGGCCGCATTGAGATCGCTGTAGCGCTCTTCGAGCTCGCGGCGCTTGCTGCGATACTCCTGCCATGCCTTGCGGCGCTCTTCGCGCGCTGCCGGGTCGAACCGCTGCTCGGCGCCGCTGTTCGCTTGCGTATCGTCGCGCAGGGCACCTGGCTGGCGCGAGCGCGGTCCGAACTCCTGGCGGCGCAAGCGCCGTTCTTGCGAGATTTCGCGGACTGCGGCCGCGGCCCCCGGCGAGACGCGCGATTCGTAGACATCGGTCTTGAGCCAGTTTGCGATGCTGACCATGGTCTTCGGGGATGTGATCAAGAAGAGATAGAGAAGCGGCAGCGCCACCACCGACAGCACGGTTATGGTCGGCACCGCGAACGACTTGTCGAAGAACGTCAGCTTTGCTTCGGGCAGGAATGCCAACCCTTGGATGGCTTCGTCGTCGCGATGTGCGAGTGAGAGCCAGCGATCGGAGAAATATTCTCCCGCGCGCGCGGTCACGCGTCGGCGATAGAGCAGAAGGCCGCGCCCGTCGAAGTAGCGCAGCAGCAGGTAGAAGACGAGTGCCGGCAGGCTCATCATCAAGCCGGTGGCGATCAGAATGCCGGGGTAGCGTCCGCCGAGCACCATGGATTTTCCGCTCGTCATCTCTGCGGCGATATAGACCGAGAACATGAGCAGCAGCATCATCGAGGCGACGAAGATGACCTTGCGCGGCAGGTCGAGCCGGGTGAACAGGAAGGGCTCCCGGCGCATGTTGACGAACGGTGTACCGACGGTGATCCAGCGCCGCAGGTGGGGGAGCTTCTGCTTTTTCGCGGCGGCGCGCAGCAATGCTGCCGCGATCACCGAGCCGCCGTGGCTGTGTCCGACCAGGCAATACGGTTCGTTGCGCGATTCGAGTTCGAGGATTTTCTGCAGCAGGGCCTTGCCCGCCTGCCGGCGGTCCAGCTCGCTGTTCTCACCGCTCCATTCGAAATGCACGACCTCGAGACGGCCCCCCGGTGCGTCGAGCAGCTGGCGCATTTCGTTGCGGAATTCGCTGTCGGGCTGCCACCATTGCTTCGTGCCTACGTCCGCCCCTTCGGCTCCGGCCTCGCCACCGGCGTGCGCGAACGTGCCATGTACGGCAAGAATTGTGGCCATTAGTCCCCTCCCGAAGATCGTGGTCCGAAGTGACGGCGCTGGCATGCGCGTCCACCACGGATGACGGTCCTAACACGTGCTTCAAAGCAATAATGCGACCGATACCAGGGCTGGGACATGCGCCCGACGCAGTTCGTCCGGCGACACAGTGCATGGCGTCCCAACGTGATGATGAGCCCGTACAGCCAATCGGCTGGCAACCCGTCACCAGAGGCTAGGCCAGGCCGGGGAGCGGGGGCAAGTCGCAATGGTACTGCAACTCGCGTACGCGTTCGCAGATTGGGCCAACCGGGCTGCCTTCCTGCATTCGTCCATCTTCGTGTGACAGGCAAGCAACACCAGAGCGACACGCGAAGAAATTCGCGGGACGCGACGACTGGGGCATATCGGCGCTCCGCGTGTCGTGACGGGTTGGCGAGCGGTCGCAAATTCGCTGCGTGGCCGTGTCGTAGGGTTCGACCTTTCGACGCACGCGAGTGGCTTCGCGCTCCAAGGCGACCGGTTCAAAATGTTCGACCCGAAGGGCGCCGTGGTGCTAGGCAAGCAAACCCGCCGCACGTGCAGCGCGCCTGACGTTTGGTTGCGCGTGTGTTCGGTCACCAAATCAAACGTCAAGTGTGCTGCAATGAAGGCATAGTGTTGCTGGTGTCCGCTTTGGTTCTGGCAGTTGCTTGGAGCCGCACCGCATAGGCAGGACGAAGCAATAACCGGTACACCAGAATGGGTTCGCCAGAAGCCTCAATCGTCGAGGCGTCAACGCTGCCAGCCCGCGATCGAGACATGACCATGGCAACCGCAATCGATACCATTCTCACCCGCCGTTCCGCATCGACACGCTTTCTCGCCGAGCCGGTGCCAGATGCCGCTCAGCTCGACCTCATTGTGCGCGCGGCGGCAACAGCGCCAGATCACAAGCGGCTCCGGCCCTATCGTTTCATTCTCATCGCGCAATCGCGTCGCGGCGATCTCGCAAAGGCGTTTCGCGAAGCCAAGCTCGATCGCAATCCGGATGCGACGCCAGATGATCTCTCGCGTGCTGCCGACAAGGCCCTGAAAGGCCCGATGCTGATTGCGATCGTGTTGAAGATCATCCGCGACCATCCGCGTGTGTCGGTGACGGATCAGATGCTGACGGCGGGCGCCGCGCTCGAGAACATGCTGCTTGCGGCAGCGGCGCTCGGGTTTGGCCATTGCCTCAGAAGCGGCCAGTCGGCGACATCGCGGCGCGTACGCGAGGCGATGGACATCGCCACCGACGAGGAACTCGCGGCCTTCCTGCTGCTTGGCACGCCGACGCGGCCCGCGCTCGCTCGCGACGACGACGTGTCGGATCTTCTGAGCATCTGGGATTAGCCGAGCCCCCTTGGCGCGCACTTGCGCGGGGCCGAGCGTAAGGTCTCACACGCGCACGCGCCTGACTTGCTCGAGCGGCGGCCTGGGTCCTCGGGTCTTCATCGCCATGGCTTTGGCCCGAGCATGACAAGCGCAAGGTCAGGCGCCTCAGCACCATTGGATACGACGGGAGTTGCCGGCACGTTTATCGTGACTTCTCCCGGCCAGCGAGCGGATGCCGGCAGTCAGGTGAGGGACTTGCCGTGCCAAGAAAACGCCCCCGGACGCCATTGGCACCCGGGGTTGGAGCTAAAATCGCGGTTCACGATCCCATCTTGTATGATTACTTGGAGTCACGGGAGGCAGATCCCTTTTGGGCAGTGTCGCAATGGCCAGCAGACTTAAGAAAAACGCAGGAACGGAAGTCATTAGCGTAAATGCAATGTCGTGACCTTTAGTTTGGAACGAAGCGCGATACTCTGGATCAAGCACAAACCTAGGGTTGGATGTAATCGCTTGATCAAGAAAAATACTGAACAAAAAGCCAAGCCCCAGTGAAATTAGGCCCCACACCAATCCGACCCGCTTGAAGTATAGCTGGGCCACGATTCCAACGAGCAGCGCCTGACCAAACAAGACCCCTATTATCATCCTCGTAATCCTCTCATCGCACACAATGCCCCTTTGTGGTGCCGAATTCACGAATCGACGAGGCAGCCCCTACTTTTCCTTCCTGACACCTTTGAACGGGGTGCCGTCCTTTTTGCCATCCAGGAAACGGCCCGTTTCCGTGTCGCGCTTCGTCCATGTGTCCGTCTTCGAGTTGTGAACCTGTGACCGATCACGCACCGCGCCGTTGCGGTGGCCGTCGCCTCTTGGAGGGTTCGTAGCCATAACAATCTCCTTTGCGGATGGAAAATAGTCCCGTCGCCATCTGACAGCGGGCTCGTGTGCTATATCAGCTGCACCCGCTCGTTGATCCGCAGGTGTCGCACTTGAGACATGTGCCGTTGCGGACGAGCGTGAAGTTCTGGCACTCGTGGCAGGACTCGCCCTCGTAGCCGCGCAACTTCGCTTCGGCGCGCAGATCGGTCGTGGTGCGAACCGAGGCGCGCACCTCCGTCTTGGTCACGGTCGCACGCTGGTACATCACCTCGGTGTCCGGCTTCAAAGCCGTCGCGCCATCGGTGGCGAACGCGGTGGCCGCCGTCGTCTGCATCTCGGCAACAGAGTTGCTCGTTGCCAGGCGAGCGCCGCCACCGATGCGGCCGACAATGCCGCGGACCAGACCATGACTGACGAGCTTCTGCGCCGGCTGGTCGAACCCCAGTTCGTCGTCGGTGTCGGCATCGGACGAGCCGAGGCCCGTCTCGCCGACGATCTCGCGCGGATCGACGTGCGCCAGATCGTGGCGTCCGAGATAAGACACGGCCAGCTCACGGAAGATGTAGTCGAGGATCGACGTCGCGTTCTTGATCGCCTCGTTGCCCTGCACGATGCCGGCCGGCTCGAAGCGCGTGAACGTGAATGCCTCCACGTATTCCTCGAGCGGCACGCCGTACTGCAGTCCGAGCGAGATTGCGATGGCGAAGTTGTTCATCAACGAGCGGAAAGCAGCGCCCTCCTTGTGCATGTCGA
>JAGRKS010000159.1 GCA_020442185.1 Hyphomicrobiaceae bacterium | reverse complement strand
TGTGGCCGTACCACCACTGCGTCATCGCATCCTGGACACCCGAGAAGACGATGTAGCTCTTCGGCTCGAACGGATCGATCGGGATCGTCGCGTTGTTGACGAGGTGCAGCATCGCGATCGTGACGATGAACGCGAGATAGAACCAGTTCGCCACATAGATGTGCGGCTCCTTGCGCTTTGCAAGCGTGCCGACGTAGACGAGGAAGTACGTCACCCACACGATCGTCAGCCAGAGATCCGCATACCATTCCGGCTCAGCGTATTCCTTGCCCTGCGTGACGCCGAACAGATAGCCGGTGCCGGCAATCGCGATGAAGGCCTGATAGCCCCAGACGATGAACCACGGTGACCAGCGCCCTGCGAGACGTGCCTGGCTGGTGCGTTGCACGACATAGAGCGATGTCGCCAGCAGCACGTTGCCGCCGAAAGCAAAGATCACCGCCGAGGTGTGCAGCGGCCTGAGGCGGCCGAAGGTCGTGAACGGCAGGTCGAAATTCAGTGCCGGGAACGCCAGCTGCCAGGCGATGATGTCGCCCACCAGAAAGCCCGCGATGCCCCAGAACACCGCCGCGACCGTCGCGACGCGAATGGGGCCATCCATATAGCCGTTTGCATCGTCATGCTGAAAAGGCTTCGCGCCGAATGCATGCGTTAGAACGAAAAAAGCCGCCAGGCCACCCGCCAACGCCAAAATGACGCCGTGGAAGGCCATGGCGGGATCCGATGTCTTGAATGCGATAGCCGCGCCGATCAGCGCGACGAGCCCGCCCCCAATGACAGCTGTCACGTCGGAGAACGCGTGTCTCTCGACCACCGTGTCCGTCATCACAATCCTCGCCTTCTTGAGATTATCCCCAACCCCTTGAACCAAACAGATTTGCCGAGGCTACGTTCGTAGTTCTACCCATGCGTGTCTCTGGGCCTTGATCCCGATCAACAGGCGGCCTAAAAGCGCACATGCTCAGTGCTCGCAGTCACAAACTCTGCCGCGGCGTCGCGCAGCAGCGTCTCACGGGCGAATGCCCGAATTCCAATGTTAAATGGCCGCGTACCGGCCTGGTGAATTCAATCCTTCGGATCTGCGATCCCCGGTTGCGGCATCATCGCGCATGCTCCGCACCACCGTGCGGGTCGATGGCGAGAGCGGGACGCGGAGCGTTGCCCCGAATTTGATGGGTCTGAACACTGCCGCTCGCGTAGTGAAGCAGGATCGAGCAGACGACAGGCTGGTCCTTGGCTTCCAGGATCGGTACCACGAGCACGCTGCCGCCGTCCCGCAGATGTTCGCCAAGCCTCCGGCTCTGGCGTTCGAATACCCAGCTCAGCACATGTTCCGGATATTGATCGCTGTTCCTCGGTGATGGGTTGGCGTTCTCCGAGCCGCCTGAAACACCGCCTGAATTTTGGGCACCGGTATAGATCGCCGACAGGGCACCGACGCTGCTGTTGGCATCGACACGGTGCAGGCGCTGGCGGTGATCGCCGACGACATCGGTAACCCAGTTGGCGACGCGGCCAAGCTCCTCCGTGCGGGCGGCAGCGAAGACCGCGATGTTGCCCAGGCTGAAGTCGTGTGCCGCAAGATCACGCAAGGCGGAGTGTATTGCCACGGCGCGATCGAAAAGGCCCACGGCCAGCGTCAGCCGCGGCAATCCGTTCGATATGTCGAGACAGTTCGCCTGCATCTCGCATCAAGCCCGCTATTGTGTCGCCGTTACGTCTTGCGGACACCCGCAAAACCGCTGCCTTCGTTCGGGGCATTCCCCGCCGTCGGCATCAAACCTACGATTGCGCGATGTCGCACAAGGCCGCTTCGTCACGGATCAAGACGCTTGTCGTGCGCGGCAGGGCGATGATGCCGCTCCGCTTGAATTTCGAGAGCGTACGACTGACCGTTTCGATCGTCAGACCCAGGTAGTCGCCGATATCGAGCCGCGTCATCGGCAGGAACACCTGCTTGGGGTCGGTGCCGGCGTCCGCATTGCGTCGCGACAAGGCAAGCAGGAACGCGGCGAGGCGGGCTTCGGCCGACTTCGCGGCAAGGCAGAGCAGGTGCTCGCGCGTCATCATGAGCTCGCCGCTCGCGAGTTCGAGAAGGCGGCGGGCGAAACCCGGTCGCGTCTCGATCATCTGCGATATCGCGCTGCGCGGAATGCGGCGGACACGGACGCGGGTCAGAGCCTGTGCGCTGAAAGACTGGCAGCCGCTGCAGCAGTAGCCGATCAAGTCGCCCGGAAAATAGAAGGAGACGACATGGCGGTGACCGTCGGGCAGCAGCCGGTAGGCACAAATCACACCCTCGATCACCTCGCACATGTGCGTTGCATCATCACCCTCGAGGAAGAGGTCCTCGCGCGGTGCGTAGACCGATGGCATGGCTGCGGAGAACGGATCAGCCTCGATGGGGGCATCGCGGTGCGGCCTCCCGGGCATCGGATAGACATTCGTCGCCGCATCGCGTCCGTAGTCCGGTGTAGCGGTCAAGGCGAGCATGGCGTCCTCCAGAAATTCGATTATTCTCTGGGGGCATAAGAGCAGGTGATTGTCGTCCTGATTTCCGTCAATCGTAACGATGTGTAACAGTTTGTAACATCAAGCATGCCCGGCTACGTTCAGTGCCGTCCGACTGGTCTATTCCGGAAGTGGTCTGGACCGGAGGCGTGGGGCAAACGGCGTACAATGATCGGCTGGGCGCACGAAAAGTGAACACATGTCTGTTCCAGGTCGGTTGGCGCTGCCATGAACGGTCAGCGCCGAGCAGTCGCCGCTGGACCTTCAGCACTGGACTGTCGGTTCTCAAGCGTCGGCGCCAGCCGGCGCATCCGCGAGAGCAACCCGAAACGAGGCCAACGGCGATCAACACATGACCGACGACCACACCGTCAGCATTCTCGTCGTCGACGACGACCCCAAAGTGCGACTGCTTCTGCGTCGTTGCTTCGAGGACGAGGGCTATCGTGTAAGCGAAGTAGCGCGCGGTATGGACGTCGTACCAGCAATCGAGCGCTCCGAATTTGATCTCGTCACGCTCGATCTCACTTTGCCCGACACCGACGGCCTAACCGTCGCGCGCGCCATCCGCGAGCGCTCGCGGGTTCCCATCATCATGGTGACGGGCAAGGGGGACATGATCGACCGCATCATCGGACTTGAGATCGGCGCGGACGACTACATCGCAAAACCGTTCCACTTGCGCGAGGTGTTGGCGCGTGTGCGTGCAGTATTGCGGCGTGCCGCACAGGCGAGCGCACCCGTTGCCCCGGCCGCCGCGTCAAGTCCGCCCGAGCGACTCGTTGCGCTGACCTTCGAAGGCTGGACGGCGCTGATAGAGCGCCGCGAGGTCCGCAACGTCGATGGCGGGGTCTGCAACTTGACCACGGCCGAATTCGGTCTGCTCGAAATCTTCCTGAAACATCCCAACCGCGTTCTCTCCCGTGACCAGATCATGGACCTGTTGAAAGGACACGAGTGGTCGCCGCTCGATCGCAGCGTCGACAATCTGGTGGCCCGGTTGCGCAAGAAAATCGAGACGCATCCCGACGCACCTAAACTGGTCAAGACGGTTCGAGGGCTCGGCTACCTGTTCGCGGCGACGGTTCGCCAGGCAGTCTCGGACCCTGCCGAGCGACCCTAGGTGTGCGTGGCACCAGGCGCTCGGCGCAACATGCCGGCCAAGGTTACCTGTTGCGCACTTCGTTGCCGGCCCGCGAAGATGCCCGCTGCTCGGCAAGCGCGTCGGCGAGCGCGCGTGCAAGTTGTGTTTGATTGTAGGGCTTCCTGATGAGAAGGGGCTGGGATTCACCCTCGCCGGCCCGTTGCAACATCTCATCGGAATAGCCCGTCGTCAGCACCACCGCGATCCCAGGAAACAGCGCTTCGACTTCGCGGGCGACGTCGAGGCCCGACAAACCGCCGGGCATCACGACATCGGTAAAGACGAGATCGAAATCGGCGCTTCTCGCCAGGCGCTCGAGGGCCGCTATGCCGTTCTCGGCTGATTCGACGACGTAGCCGAGTTCCTCGATGCGGCGGCAGGCCAGCCGCCGAACCTTGTCGTTGTCCTCGACGACGAGGACGCGGTGACCGTCACCGCGCGGCACGTCCTGCTGTGCAAGCGGGGCAACCGCTTCCTGGACCCTTGCCGCGAGCGCCGGAAGGAACAGTTCGACCGTGGTTCCGCGTCCGGCCTCGCTGGTGATCGTGGCGTGGCCGCCTGATTGTTTGACGAAGCCATAGATGGTTGCGAGGCCGAGACCCGACCCGCGGCCCGTCGCGCCGCCCTTGGTTGTGAAAAACGGCTCGAATGCCCGGGCTTTCACCTCGGCAGTCATGCCATGGCCGGTATCCGACACCGAGAGTACGACATACTGCCCCGCGGACAGCTCTGGTGTCGCCGCGACAGCCGTCTCGTCGAGCATCACGTTGCGGGTCTCGATCACCAGAAGTCCGCCCTTCGGCATCGCGTCACGGGCATTGATCGCGAGATTGAGAACGGCATTCTCGACCTGGCCCGGGTCCGCCTCTGTCAGGGCCAGATCAGCTTCGAGGGCGGTCGACAGATCGATGTCCTCGCCGAGTGTGCGGCGTAGCAGTTCCGTCAATCCGAGAACGAACTCGTTGAGGTTGATGTCGCGCGTCTCGAGAAGCTGGCGGCGTCCGAATGTCAGCAGCCTATCGGTCAGCCGCGCCCCGATCTCGGCGGCCTCCCGCGCCTCCCGCGCCAGTCCGAGTGTCTTTTCCGAACCGTCGAGCCGCATTTCGAGCAGTTCCACATTGCCGAGGACCACCGTCAGAATGTTGTTGAAGTCGTGCGCAATACCGCCGGTCAACTGGCCGATCGCCTCCATGCGCTGGGCCTGCATGAGCTGGGCGGCACGGCGGCGCTCGAGAGAGATATCGCGGATGATTTCGAGGAAGCCTAGGCACCGCCCCTTCTGCGTTACAATGGAGGTCTTGACCACGGCGCCTGGGAATATCTCGCCATTCTCCCGTTTGAGGTCGAGGACACGTGGTGCCGCCGAGCTTCCGGGCCCCGGTGAACGGTGCGGCAAAGCCGGCGGCTCGGATTTGTTGGACAGGTCGCAATCCTCGGGCCGGGCGTAGAGCCGGTGCGAGGTCGCGCCGATGAGGTCTTGTGCCGACCATCCGAATACGCGCGTGAAGGCGGGGTTCACGTCACGGATCTTGTGGTCGAGGTCGGAGATGATCACCGGATCGGGCAGGCTGTCGAAGACCGCGCGGAAGAGCGCCTGCTGGTGCTCGAGGCCGAATTCGGCGGCACGCTGTTTGCTGAGGTCGATCATAACGCCAGTGAAAAAGCGACGTCCGGCGACCTCGAACTCGCCGATCGTCAGATGCAGCGGAAATTCGGTCCCGTCCTTGCGCCGCCCCAGCACCTCGCGGCCAACGCCCATGATCCCGCTGGCGCCGGTCGTCAGGTAGCGATGCATATAGTTGTCGTGAGCGGTGCGGTCGCGGCCCGCCATCAGGATCGACACATTGCGTCCAATCAACTCGCTCGGATCGAAGCCGAACAAGCGGGCAACCGCCGGGTTTGCGGAGCGCACTGCGCCCCGCGCATCGATCGATACAATGCCCGCCGCTGCCGATTCAAGCAGTGCCCTGAGTGTCAGTGCGTCGAGCGTGGCGTTCGCGGCGAAAGGTTCATCTTGCTTGTCAGTCATTCTCGCGCTCGTCGTTTTCAGCGCCATCCAGCAGCAAGGCGCATGCTCAGTCAATCGGTCAGGCCGTTCGTGGAGCGCGCCTCGTTCGGATGGGACAGATGACACTTTCGCGGGCAATTCGGCGTGCACAGAGCCGTCTCGAGGCGTCCGGTGCGTTGCTATCCGGCATCGTGCGTCCAAATTGCGCAGAATGGCAGAAGAAATATCCCATGTTCAATTGCGTGATTCGCGCAGGTCATCAATCGCAATCGAGGGTGATAAGCGCTCAAATAAACATCATTGGTTTCAATGTATTGATGCCGATATCCCCGACATGGCGAAGCACGGCTAATATGATTTCAATGAATCGTTGGCCCAATAAATGGGCAGCAGAACGACTGCAATTCAATCTTGAGGTTCACGATTCGAGTCGCTTAGCCTCTAGACAACAAAAGATGAGGGACGAACGCCCTGGTGAAAGCTGAACCCGTCGCGACGCGGCGGATGCACTCGCGCTAGGAGAAACGTTCGATGATCGAGATCGTCCTTTCCGTCTGCTTCATCCAGAACCCCTCGCATTGCCAAGATGTGCGGCTCAACTACATGGCGGATGCCGTTACGCCGCAGCAGTGCATGATGTACGGCCAGTCCGAGATCGCCAAGTGGGTCGAGGGCCATCCGAAGTGGCGCGTCTCGCGCTGGCGCTGCGGTGTCGCCAAGCAAATGGCCAAGGCCTGATCGACTGACCTCGAACGCGATGCCCGCGAACCCGGCGCCCCAACTCGCCTCATGTGAGGTCGAGCGTGACGTGCCTAACCGTCGGATCATCGCGGTCGAAGGTGCTCTCGAACCCGAGTGTGCTCGTCAGCCGCAGCATTGCGGCGTTTTCAGCGAGCACTTCGCCGGTCAACTGACGCAAGCCTTCGCTTCGCGCATAGGCAATCAGGTGACCCATCAGCGTCCGGCCCAGTCCACGGCCCTTGAGATCGGATCTGACGAGCAGTCCGAATTCGGCATGCTCATAGTCGGGATCTGCGTTGAATCGGGCGACGCCGAGGAGTTCGCCGGCATCTGATATGGCGACGAACGCGATTTCTCGGGCGTAATCGACCTGGGTCAGCCGCGCGAGGAAATCGTGTGATAGCCCCTTTATGGGCGTGAAGAAGCGCATCCGCCGGTCACTCGGTGTCACGCGTGCGAAGAAGGCCTCGTAGAGATGTTCGTCCTCCGGACGGATCGGGCGCAGCAGTATTGGGCCGAGTGCGGTGGAGGTGACCACCCGCTCCCATTCTATCGGATAGGGTCTGAGTGCCATGGGGCGGCGCGGCTCGTCGGCCGGCATCTGGATGCGGACCCGCGCATCGAGGGCGATCACGCCCAAGGCGTCGGCGAGAAGCGGATTGATGTCGAGTTCGCGGATTGCAGGATGGTCGGCGACCAGTTGCGAGAGCTTGACGAGGGTGTCGGCGATCGCATCGATATCGGCCGCCGGCTTGTCGCGATAGCCACGCAGGCGGCGCGCAATCCGCGTTGATCCGATCAAATCCTCGGCGAGTTTGAGATCGAGCGGCGGCAGCGCGAGCGCGGTGTCGCGATCGACTTCGACGGAGGTGCCGCCGGCGCCGAACATGATGATCGGGCCGAACGTGCGATCCTCGTTCATGCCGAGGATCAATTCGTGCGCGCCCGGCCGTCGGATCATCGCCTGCACGGTGAAGCCGGCAATCCTGGCATTGGGCATTCGCGCGGAAATGCGCGTCAGCATTTCTTGTGCCGCCGCAATCGCGGCTTCTGGGGACGCGATATCGAGAATGACGCCACCCGCATCCGACTTGTGCGAAATATCGTCCGACAGGATCTTGACGACGATGCCCGGAGCGCGGGCGAGGATGGTTGTGGCGGCAGTCCCGACCTCATCGACCGTGGCGGCGACAATCGTCTCGACGGTCGGGATCGCATAGGCCGCGAGCAGACCCTTGGCTTCGACCTCGCTCAGGATGATGCGCCCCGCCGACGCTGCGGCATCGATGATGGCGCGGGCCTTGGCGATATCTGGATCAAGGCCGACGCTGCGGGAGGGCGGCGCGCGCATCAACTGGGCCTGGGCGCGCGCGTGAGCGACGAGCTGCATGTAGCCATTGACAGCGTCGCTCGGCGTTTCGAACGTCGGGATGCCAGCCTCGGCGAACAGCGCGCGGGCCTCTGACGCCGCCTTTTCCCCGAGCCAGGTAGAGATGATGGGTTTCGACCGGATCAATTGCGACGGCATCGCGTCGCGCGTCTCGATCACCGCGCGTGCCGCCTCCGTGCTCGACGTGATCGCCGTCGGGCAATTCATCACGAGGAGGGCGTCTGTTGCCGGGTCCGACATCGCCGCGTCGACGGCTGCGGCGTAGCGCTCGGGTCCCGCATCGCCGATGATGTCGATCGGATTGGAGCGTGACCACGTCGCTGGAAGTGCGTCGTCGAGGCGCGCGATCGTTTCCGGTTGCAGCTCCGCGAGACGGCCGTCGAGGTCGACGACGCGGTCGGTCGCGAGCACGCCCGCGCCGCCCCCGTTTGTGACGATCGTAAGTCGTTCGCCTTTAAGGCGGGCCAGCCGCGAGACGGTCTCGGCGGCCGCGAACAGCTCGCCGAGATCGAAGACACGGAGCAACCCGGCGCGGCGGAAGGCGGCATCATATGCGGCATCGAGCCCGGCCAGCGCGCCGGTATGAGAGGTAGCGGCGCGCGCGCCCGCCGCATGCCGGCCGGCCTTGATGACGATCACGGGCTTGACGCGCGCGGCCCGGCGCGCGGCCGACATGAACTTGCGCGCATGCGTCAAGGCTTCCATGTAGATCAGCACGGCGCGGCTCTCCGTCTCGCCGGCGAGATAGTCGAGCATGTCGCCGAAATCGACGTCCGCCATGTCGCCAAGCGAAACGACGTGTGAAAAGCCGATCCGACGGTCGGCCGCCCAGTCGAGGATGCCGGTGATGAGAGCACCGGATTGCGACAGGAACGCCAGATCTCCGCGCGGTGCGGCGATGTGCGAGAAGGAAGCGTTGAGGCCGATATGCGGAAGCATTAAGCCGATGCAGTTGGGCCCGAGAAGACGCAGGCAGAACGGCTTGGCGGCATCGAGCATCTGCTGGCGCAACTCGCCGGAAATGCCGGCCGTGATGACGACGACGGCCCGCGTGCCGATACCGCCAAGCTCGGCGATGATCTTTGGCACCGTCTCGGCGGGCGTCGCGACGATGGCGAGCGAGGGCGGCCGGGGCAGCTCAGCGATCGAGCGCACGGCCTCGCGGCCGGCGATCGATCCGCCGCGCGCGTTGACGAAATGAAGCGGCCCCTTGAAGTCCCGGGCAAGGTTCGCCGCGAGCCAATTGCCGACGCTTCCGGTGCGTGAACTGGCACCGATGAGGGCCACGGAATCTGGCGCCAGCATCTGTTCGAGATTGCGGATGGTCATGTCGTCGATGCCCCTGGCATTGGTCTTGTTTCGGCAAGCGGCGCGTCACCTCCGACCGGACCGCTGGTCGCGCCAAGAAGAGCACGAATCGGCGACCGTAGAACCGCGATATGCGCATCGCATCGTGACGGCGCGACGAAGGCCGATGTCGCAATCCTCGCCACCAATGGGGCAGCCTTTCGCCCTTGGAGCGCGCGCTTGATCCAGTCAAAACGCGCGCTGTTCGTGTGCGCAACGATGATCTTCGTCATTTTAGCGGCCCTACATGATCCGAATTTGACATGACCGCCGATCCGCAAACCTGAAAGTCGACACCGCAACACGGCACCGAAACTCCGTCGGGCAGGCTCGTCGAGCCATTGGATCGTTTTCTGGGGATCGTTGTCTGGGACGACCGGCGAGATTGCGTTGACAACGGACCGGGACCTGAGTTCCTTTTGCAGCTTCGTTGGCGAGCGCCGGCGCCGGCCGCTTTCCGACAGTGGTCAACGCAAGACCAGCCGCTCGATCGAAGGTTGCGTCAAGGAGTCCATTCCATGTCCGAAGCCCGAGAGCCCGGTTTCGCAACTCTTGCCGTTCACGCCGGTGCCGCGCCAGATCCCTCGACAGGCGCGCGCATTACGCCGATCTACCAGACGAGTTCCTATGTCTTCAACGACGCCGATCATGCGGCGGCATTGTTTGGGCTCGAGGCTTTCGGCAACATTTATACCCGAATGATGAACCCGACGCAGGCCGTGCTGGAGGCGCGGGTGGCCGCGCTCGAGGGTGGCACGGCGGCGCTTGCCGTCGCCTCGGGGCACGCCGCGCAGCTTCTGACGTTCCACACCCTGCTCGAGCCCGGCGACGAGTTCATAGCCGGCCGCCAGCTCTACGGCGGATCGATCAATCAATTCAACCACGCCTTCAAGAAGTTCGGCTGGAACGTCGTTTGGGCGGACGGCACCGACCCCCACTCATTCGAGCGGGCGGTTACGGACCGGACACGCGCCATCTTCATCGAATCCGTCGCCAATCCGGGCGGTATCGTCATCGACATCGCCGCGATTTCTGCGATCGCGCGCAAGGCTGGCGTGCCGCTGATCGTCGACAACACGCTCGCCTCGCCCTACCTGTGCCGGCCGAAGGACCACGGCGCCGACATCGTCCTGCACAGCCTGACGAAATTTCTCGGCGGTCACGGCAACTCGATCGGTGGCATCCTGGTCGACTGCGGAACATTCGACTGGCTCGGCGCGCGCCATCGCTACAAGACGCTGGTCGAGCCCAACTTGTCCTATGGCGGTATGAAACTCGCCGAGACCTTCGGCAACATCTCATTCGCGATTGCAGCCCGCGTCATGGGCCTGCGCGATCTTGGCCCGGCCATCGCCCCGATGAATGCGTTCCTGATCCTGACGGGAATTGAAACCTTGCCGCTGCGCATGCAGCGCCATTGCGAAAATGCGTTGGCCGCCGCGCGACATCTCGAGACGCATCCGGCCGTCGCCTGGGTCAATTATGCCGGATTGGAGAGCAGCACCTACCACGCGCTATGCCGCCGCATCTGTCCGAAAGGTGCGGGCGCGGTCTTCACATTCGGGCTCAAGGGAGGCTATGACGCGGGCGTCGCGTTCGTCGCGAAGCTCAAGATGTTCTCGCATCTCGCCAACATTGGGGATACGCGCAGTCTGGTCATTCATCCTGCTTCGACGACCCACCGGCAATTGACCGACGCGCAGCGCGTTGCCGCCGGGGCGGGCCCGGATGTCGTACGCCTCTCGATCGGCATCGAGGACGTGGCCGATATCATTGCCGACCTCGATCAGGCGCTGGCGGCGGTCGGCTAGTTTCATCATCAACGGAGGAAGTTTAACTTGAAGTATCAGCTCGTCATCCAGTTCGATGATGGCGCCGACGATCTCATCGAGCAAATCGACGCGCTCGAAGCCGTGCTCGCAGATGTGCTCGACGGCATCGCAGAGGTCGAGGGCCACGAGGTCGGAACCGGTACCGCGAATCTCATCCTCGACACCGATAATCCCAAGAAGGCGTGGAGCAAGGCCGAGGCGAGCGTCGAAAGCGCGACCGAGGAGGGCGGTCTGACGCTCAACGCGGTTGCCTACCGCGACTACGACGACGAGGACGACTATACGGTCCTGTGGCCGAGCGACTTCGATGGCGAGTTCGATATCAGCTGACGCGTCCGGGCCCGCGCGTGCGACCGGCCGCGGCTGCCATGGCATTGCGGGCAACAAAAAAGGACCGGCTCATCACCGGTCCGTTTTTTTTGCTGTGTCGATCCCGGTCCAGAACCCCGACGGCCAAACCCGCAACAGACCTCGGAGAGAGGCGCTACATCACGGGGCGTCGGATCGTCGGATCAGCTCTTTGCCTTCACATAGGAGCCAGGAGCGGCCTCAATGACGCCGAGCTTCTCGCCCGGTTCGCGCGGCAGTGTCCAGGCGCCCGACTGGCGTGCCAGCCATTCCGACCAGTGCGGCCACCATGAGCCGGGCGTTTCGCGCGCCATCGACATCCATTCCTCGAGCGTCTCGGCGGCGGCCTTCGGTGCGGTCCAGTACTGGTACTTGACCTTGTCGGGCGGATTGACGACGCCAGCGATATGGCCGGACCCCGCCAGCACGAACTCCACGGGACCGGAGAACAGGCGCGAGCCGATGAACACCGACTTGGCCGGAGCGATGTGGTCTTCCTTGGTCGCGAGTTCATAGACGGGGATGCGAACCTTGCGGAGATCGAGGGGCGTGCCCGAGATCTTGAGATCGCCCTTCGCCAGCCGGTTCTCGTGGTAGAATTCACGCAGATAGAAGTTGTGGTTGGCGGCCGGCATCCGCGTCGAATCCTGGTTCCAGTAGAGCAGGTCGAACGGGAACGGCTTCTTGCCGAGCAGGTAATTGTTGACGACGTAGGGCCAGATCAGATCGCGCGGGCGCATCATGTTGAAGACGTTGGCCATGCGCGAGCCGTCGAGGAAGCCGCGTTCGGCCATCATTTCCTCGAGGCTCTTCAGCTGCGCGTCGTCGATGAAGATCAACAGGTCGCCGGCCTTCGTGAAATCGACCTGCGTCGTGAGGAACGTCGCGGAGATCACCGGTTGCTCGCCGCGCGCAGCCAGATAGGCGAGCGTGGTCGCGAGCAGTGTTCCGCCGACGCAGTAGCCCAGCGCATTGCACTTCGGCACGCCCGTTTCGCGGCGGACGGCGTCGATGGCGGCCAGCACGCCTTCCTTCATGTAGTCCTCGAAGGACTTGTGGGCGAGGCGTTGATCGGGATTGACCCAGGAGATGACGAAGACGGTGAAACCCTGGTCGACCGCGAACTTGATGTAGGACTTGGGCGGCGTCAGATCGAGGATGTAGAACTTGTTGATCCACGGCGGCACGACAAGCAGCGGCACCTCACGGACCTTGTCCGTCGTTGGCGTGTACTGGATCAGCTGGATGATGTCGTTCTGGTAGACGACCTTGCCCGGGGTCACGGCGAGATTGCGCCCGACCTCGAAGGCTCCGATGTCCGTCTGGCTGATCTTCAGCAGATCGCTCGACTTCTCCATATCCTCGACGAAGTGCGTCATACCCTGCACGAGATTGCGGGCGTTCGTCTGAAACGTTTCGCGGACAACCTCGGGATTGGTCATCGGGAAGTTCGACGGCGACAAGGCACTCGACACCTGCCGGAAATAGAAGTCGATCTTCTGCTTGGTCCGCTCGTCGATCCCGTCGGTTTTGTCGAGGACGTTCTCGGCCCAATGGGTTGTGACCAGATAGGCCTGCTTCCAGAAGTCGAAGTAGGGATTATGTGACCACTCGGGATCCTTGAAGCGGTTGTCGCCGGCTTCGGGAACCGCAACCGGCTTGACGTCCTCGCCGAGCATGCGGCGGACCGTCTGGTTCCATAGCTCTGCATACGACCGCATCAGGGAACCCTGGGCCTCTGCGAGCTTGGCGGGTTCGGTCCACCAGCGCTGGGCGATCTCGCCCATCATCTTGCTCGCTTCCGCCATCTCGCTGGCGGCGGTAAAGGGGCTCAGCTGGGTGTCGGCGCGCTCCAGATAGCTGGTCATCGCGCGACCGCCTTCCTCGAACAATTTGAGGACGTTACGCGCGAATTCCTCGGGATCGTTGATGCGGTAATCGGGTGTCCTCGCATCGGACGGCGTGTTGTTCTTCTGCATGGTGGCTTTCGTCCGTTCTTCCGACAATAAGTCGCGGCTATGAGATAGCTCGATGCCCGGGCACGACCGCCATCTCGGCGCGAAACCCGGGCTAATCTGCGCAGAACAGCTCTGCGCTAGACCCATGTGATCCCGGAATCAAGTAATCATTGGTCGACACGAATGTCAGGGGCCGAGCACAAATAGGGTTGAGAGGGGGGATGCACGATTACAATTCCGGGGGGACATTTCGTCGTGCGTGCCGGCTGACCGCAGCCTTGGTGGCGGTGTCGGTATCCGGCGGGTGCGGCCAGGGCTCACCGACAAAGCTACCCGATATTGCGCCGATTGGCCGCCCGCTGATGACGCCTTCCGAGCAACGCAAGGCGATCAACGAACTCGAGGCGCGCAAGGTGCGCTCGGCCGTCGAGGCCGTGAAGGAGATCGAGGCTCGAAAATGATGGCGCCGCAGCCGCGCTTTCAGCATATCGGCCCCGCTGGCGATGCATGCATCCTTTCATCAGGTGACGGCAGGGGGGCAATTGGGCACCTCCGATCGGCAGCCTGAACTGGGGGATGTGGCGCTCTGGCCAGCTTGGCTCTAGTTCTTTTGCCGCTGGCCATCGCCGAACGCGGGTTGCCCCGGGATACATCCGAACCCATGCCTTATCGGCCTGCGGATCTGCGCTGCGAGCTATGCCGCAGCCCCCAAACCCGCTTGTGTGACGCGCGAGAAGCGGGGAGGTGGCGGGCGCAATCCGGGGTGAGTTAGACCGGCGCTTTACGCCAGCCACCTCGGGAGCGTAGATTGCTGACCGACGGAGCTCGCGGGCTGCCATCAGCACCCTCGGACGAGGGGCGAAATTGTGATCGTGCAGTGTGATCGTGCAGCCTGTGCGGGGCAGAGGCAGTTCGAGCCTGGTACGACGGCCGGGCCGCCGTCTCGGGAACACCGACCCCGGCGACACTCGTCGTCGTCCATGCCTCGCGCACGCCGAGCCTTGGCCCGAACTTGCCCGGACCCGTTTTGACGAGGGCCGGTTTCCAGAAGCCCGGACGAGGCCCGGACCGGCAAGGCCTGCACTGGAATTCCTACCCCGACTCGGTCATTGGCCTGTCGGATGCGAAACGAGCTAACCGGGCCCTCTATCCGACCCGACATCGAACAACGAACGAACCAAGAAACGAACGACAGCCGACCAACCATTTCATCGAGAGACCAAAGGCCGTGATCGACGATCTCCACCGCATCAAGCGACTGCCGCCCTACGTGTTCGCCGAGGTCAACCGGTTGAAGGCCGAAGCGCGCGCCCGCGGCGCGGACATCATCGACCTCGGCATGGGCAACCCGGATCTGCCGACGCCGCAGCACATCGTCGACAAGCTCGTCGAAACGGTCGGCAAGCCGCGCACGAACCGCTATTCGGCGTCCAAGGGAATCCCCGGGTTGAGGCGCGCGCAGGCCGCCTACTATGAGCGCCGCTTCGGCGTGACGCTCAATCCAGAGACGCAGATCGTCGCGACGCTCGGCTCGAAGGAAGGGTTCGCCAACATGGCGCAAGCCATCACGGCGCCGGGCGACGTCATCATCGCACCGAACCCGACTTACCCCATCCACGAGTTCGGGTTCCTGATTTCCGGCGCCTCGGTCCGCCATATCCCGGCCGGAACGGGCGAGGAATTCCTGCGCGCCGTCGATCGCGCCTGCCGCCATACGATTCCGAAGCCACTGGCGATCGTGCTGTCCTATCCGTCGAACCCGACGGCCATGGTCGCCGACCTCGACTTCTATACGGCCGCCGTCGAACTCGCGAAGAAGCTCGACCTGATCATCCTGTCCGATCTCGCCTACTCCGAGATCTATTTCGACGGCGTACCTCCACCCTCGGTGCTGCAGGTGCCCGGCGCGATGGATGTTGCGGTCGAATTCACGTCGCTGTCCAAGACGTATTCGATGCCCGGCTGGCGCATGGGGTTCGCAGTTGGCAACGAACGGCTGATCAACGCGTTGGCGCGCGTCAAATCCTATCTCGACTACGGAGCCTTCACGCCGATCCAGGTTGCCGCCGCGGCCGCACTCAACGGCCCGCAGGACTGCATCGACGAAGTTCGCCAGATCTACAAGCGTCGCCGCGACACGCTGGTCGAAAGTTTCGCGCGGGCGGGTTGGAACATTCCGCCGCCGCCCGCCACGATGTTCGCCTGGGCACCCATCCCCGAAGCGTTCCGCAGCCTCGGCTCGGTCGAATTCGCCAAATTGATGATCGAGAAAGCAGACGTCGCTGTCTCGCCGGGCCTCGGCTTCGGTGAATACGGCGAGGGCTTTGTCCGCATCGCGATGGTCGAGAACGAACACCGGATCCGGCAGGCGGCCCGCAACGTCAAAAAGTTCCTCGCCCAGGCCCCGGAAACGATGCATAACGTCATCCCCATCCCGCAAAAAGCCAGCCGTTGATCTGAAATCCCGATGAATGCGCCTCTAAAACTCGGCATCGCCGGTCTAGGCACCGTCGGCGCCGGCCTCGTTCGCCTGCTATCGGAGCACCGCGATCGACTGTCGCTGATGCTCGGGCGTGAACTCGCCGTGGTGGCCGTCTCGGCGCGCGATCGTTCGAAGCCTCGCGATTGCGATGTCGCCGGCTGCCGCTGGTTCGACGATCCCGTCGAACTGGCGCGTGATCCAGGTATCGACTGTTTCGTCGAGCTGATCGGCGGCGACGAGGGACCGGCACGGCAGGCGGTCGAGACCGCACTCGGCGCCGGCAAGCACGTCGTCACGGCCAACAAGGCGCTGCTCGCCAAGCATGGCGTTGCTCTTGCCGCTCTCGCCGAGCGCAACGGCGTCGCGCTCAACTTCGAAGCCGCTGTCGCTGGCGGAATCCCCGTCATCAAGGCGCTGCGTGACAGCCTTCTCGCCAACCGCGTCGATCGTGTCTATGGCATCCTGAATGGCACCTGCAACTTCATCCTGACGAAAATGCAGGATGAAGGGCGCTCGTTCGCCGATGTGCTGGCCGAAGCCCAGGCGCTCGGCTATGCCGAGGCCGATCCGACCTTCGATGTCGGCGGCTTCGACACCGCTCACAAGCTCGCCATTCTGACGAGCCTCGCCTTCGGGACGCGGGTCGCCTTCGAGGAAATCCACGTCGAAGGAATCGAGCAGATCACGGAAGCCGACATCCAGGCGGCCGACGAGCTGGGATATCGTATCAAGCTGCTCGGAGTGGCGTTGCGCACGCCGAGCGGCCTCGAAGCGCGTGTGCATCCCGCGATGGTGCCCAAGCACTCCGCGATTGCCGAGGTGTCGGGCGTGACGAACTGCGTCGCGATCGACGGTGACCGCGTCGGCAATCTGCTGTTGGTGGGGCCTGGCGCGGGCTCGGAAGCAACGGCGTCGGCGGTGGCAAGCGACATCGTCGACGTCGCGCGCGGACTTGTGGTTCCACCTTTCGTGACGCCCGTCCGAAGCCTCAAGCCGCATACCCGCGCGCGTATCGGCGAACACGAGGGCGCCTATTATGTCCGCTTGTCGGTCTACGACAAGCCGGGCGCGATGGCGGCGATCGCAAAGCGCATGGGCGACCGCGAGGTATCGCTGGAGTCCGTCGTGCAACGGCGCCATAAGCCGGATGTATCCTCAGGCGCTGGTCGTGCCCACGTCGGCGCGCCGGCCACTGTGACGCTCATTACGCACGAGACGACAGAAGAAGCGATCCGCGGGGCGCTGGACGCGATCTTTGCAGACGGCAAGGTCTCCGAGCGTCCGCAGATGATCAGGATCGAAACGTTGTGACGACCGGCGCGATTGGCGTCCGGCAGGGGAGGAACTGGCCATGGCGATTGAAGAGGGCAGCGAGGGGCTCGACCGCGTGCTCGTGCTCGAGGTCGCGCGCGTCACCGAGGCCGCCGCCATCGCGGCAGCTCGACTGACAGGACGCGGCAACGAGAAAGCAGCCGACAAGGCCGCCGTCGACGCCATGCGCCGCGAGCTTGCCAAGGTCGCGATTCGCGGTCGCGTCGTAATCGGCGAGGGCGAGATGGACGAGGCGCCGATGCTCTACATCGGCGAAGAAGTTGGCACGGGAACGGGCCCCGAAGTCGATATCGCGGTCGATCCGCTCGAAGGCACCACCATCTGCGCCAAAGCAATGCCGAATGCGCTGGCCGTGTTGGCGATTTCCGAGCGTGGCGGCCTGCTGCACGCGCCCGACATGTACATGGACAAGATAGCGATCGGACCGGGCTATCCCGATGGGATTGTCGATCTCGACCGGACGCCGGCTGAAAACCTGAACGCGCTCGCCGCCGCTAAAGGTGTGCCGATTGCTCAGATAACGGCCTGTATCCTGGACCGCCCCCGCCATGCCGAGTTGATCGCGGCGGTGCGTGCTTCGGGCGCTGCGATCCGCCTCATTCCGGATGGCGACATCGCCGGCGTGATCTGGACCACCGACAGCCGGGAAACCGGCATCGACATCTACCTCGGCTCGGGCGGCGCGCCCGAGGGCGTGCTGGCAGCGGCGGCGTTGCGCTGCATCGGCGGCCAGATCCAGGGCCGCCTGCTCGCCGCCAACAACGACGAGCGCCTTCGCGCCGCGTCGATGGGCATTACCGACATCAACACCAAGTTCACGCTCGAGGACATGGCGTCAGGCGACGTCATCTTCGCGGCGACCGGTGTGACCGGCGGCTCTCTGTTGGACGGCGTGCATTTTCACGACGACGGCGCCGAGACGGAAACGGTGGTGATGCGCTCAAAAACGCGCACGGTCCGCCGGATTCGCACGAGCGTTCGCGACGTGGCGAACCGCTTCCCGGTCTAGGATCGTCGCCGCCGGCGGCTATGTGGCCGGATTTTTTCGCTCACGGCTATTCCGCGCTTCGCGCGGGCCTCCGCGTGGGCGGCGCCTGCGCCGGGCGCCCT
>JAGRKS010000158.1 GCA_020442185.1 Hyphomicrobiaceae bacterium | reverse complement strand
CGCGGAGGCCCGAGCGTAGCTCGGATCGGCCGTGAGCGAGAAAAACCCGCAAGCAAATACAACTCAGCCGGATTTGCTGTCGTCGTCGGCCGCGTCCGGTTCGTCGGCACCGGTCGATGAATCGGCCTCGTCGCCGTCGTTGGAGGTCTCGTCGTCCGCGTCGATATCCTCGCCGCTCGCTTCGTCCTCGTCGCTGTCCTCGTCGGCGGTATCGTCGTCGCGGCCGCTTGACATCTCCTTGAGGCGGGCGAACACGCGCGCCTGCTCCTCGGCTTCCGATTCGATGTGCTCGTCGACAGGCTTGGGCCCGAGGATCTGCGCCATCGGCCGCGCGGCGATCGTCTCGGCTGTCGGCAGTAGCGAGCCGCCCTTTTCAACGTCCTCGCCTGCGGCCTTGCGTTCGCGCTCGACGCGGCGCGCGGCCTTCATGACCTCGGCGTCGAGGTCGATCTGCGAGCAGATGCCGAGCGTGACCGGATCGGCCGGCGTGAGATTGGCCGAGTTCCAGTGTGACCGGTCGCGGATCTGGCTGATCGTCTGCTTCGTCGTGCCGACGAGGCGCATAATCTGGCTGTCTTTCAGCTCGGGATGGTTGCGCAACAGCCAGAGAACCGCATTCGGGCGCTCGTGGCGGCGCGACACGGGCGTGTAGCGTGGGCGCTTGACCTCGGGGATCACGACCTTGGATTCCGCCAACTTCAGGTGGTGGCCGGGATTTTTCTCGGCGCGTTCGATCTCATCGCGCGTCAGCTGACCGCGCGCGATGGGGTCGAGGCCGCGGATGCCCTGCGCGACGTCGCCATCGGCGATGCCTTTGACCTCGAGCACGTGCAAGCTGCAGAACTCTGCGATCTGCTCGAATGTCAGCGCCGTGTTCTCAACCAGCCAGACGGCGGTCGCCTTCGGCATCAGGGGCTTGCGGTCGCTCATAATGGTTTTCTCCTGTCCTTCGCCGCGCTGCCGCGGGAAGGGGCGTATCATCGTGAATGAGGGGATTGACATCCATATACAGCCGAGGGGTGGGGCAGCGCAACCGTTGGATGAGGGCATCCGGCCGCGACCCCGCATATCGCGGTGCACAATGGCATTGCAGCAGGTGCGGCCTCTGGATAGTGTGGCGGCGCGCCATGGTTGACCGACGGTGCGGCAAGGCTTGTGTCAACGATGGCGCGATAAGCGCCACACTAAGCCCATGATGTTGCTCGTGACCCTTGTGTCGCGTCAAAATCTGACGCGGGGGCATGTTGCGACTTTGTTGCGACGGGCCACGAGTGTGCCGCACCCGCCGCGAAGGTTTGCGTTGGCGGATTCATCAGTTGAGCGACATGAACAATAGGAACGGACACGACATGACGGCATCGCAGGGCTATTTCATCGAGGATCTCAAAGTCGGCATGGAGTCGTCACTGTCGAAGACGGTCGGCGACGCCGATATCGTCGCTTTCGCCGATCTATCGGGCGACCGTAATCCAGTTCATCTCGATGCCGAGTATGCTGCCGGTACGATGTTCAAGGAACGCATTGCGCACGGCATGTTGTCGGCGGCCTACATCTCGGCCGTATTCGGCATGCAGATGCCCGGTCCTGGTGCGATCTACATGTCACAGACGCTCGGCTTCAAGGCACCCGTCAAAATCGGCGATACGGTCGTGACGACGGTCAAGGTCTCCGAGGTCATTCCCGAGAAGAAGCGCGTTAAGTTCGAATGCGTGTGCATGGTCAACGAGAAGCCCGTCGTCACCGGTGAAGCGATGTTGATGGTGCCCTCGCGCGGCGCCTGATGTGCAGCGATCATCGATAAATCCGATTGCCGGCGAGGAGCTTTCGGGCCCGCTCCGGCTGGCCGGTTCGGGCGGGCCTCGGGCCCTCGCAGCTTTGCGCGGTCGATGCCTTATCGATATTTCAGCCCAGCGGCAGCGACCCTACACGGGCTGGCCGGACCGGGTCTGGCGCAGCCCGAGGATCGGGTGGGCTTGTCCGGTCGGGGCAATATGGCGTTCGAGCGTGGGGGGCAGATGCAGGTTCTGACAGCGGATGCCTCCGTGCCGGCGGAGCTCAAGGGCGGAGTCGTTGCCATCGGCAATTTCGATGGCGTCCATCGAGGTCATCAGGCGCTGATCGAGAAGGTTCGCCAACGAGCGAACGGACTCGGCACGGCGTCGGGCGTGATGGTATTCGAGCCGCATCCGCGCGAGTTCTTCCAGCCGTCAGAGCCGCACTTTCGCTTGACGCCGTTGCCATTGAAGCTTCGGCGGTTTGCCGCACTCGGGCTCGACTTCGTCAACGTCAAGGCGTTCGACAAGGACTTCGCGTCGCTCTCGGCAGCTGCTTTCATCGAGCACGAACTGGTCGCCATGCTGGCCCCACGCCACGTCGTGATCGGCTATGACTTCTTCTTCGGCAAGGGTCGCTCCGGCACGCCCGAGACGATGCGTCTTGCTGGTCAAGATCTCGGTTTCGGCGTCACTGTCGTCGCGCCTGTCGCGGAGGACGGCGAGGTGTTCTCGTCGACCTCGGTGCGCCTGAAGCTGGCGCAAGGCGATGTCCGACATGCGGCGTCTGACCTCGGCACATATTGGCGGGTGTCGGGCCGCGTCGTCGGCGGAGCGCAACGCGGCACCGGCATCGGGTTCCCGACAGCGAACATCGCGCTCGAACCCGGAACCGCTCTGGCGCACGGCATCTACGCAGTCTTCGTCGAGGTCGATGGTGTCCGTCGCAGGGGGGCGGCCTATCTCGGTACGCGACCGACGTTCGACAACGGCGCGCCGGTGCTCGAAGTCTTTCTGCTCGATTTCGATGGCGATCTTTATGGCAAGGACATCGAAGTCGCGTTCGTCGATTTCATTCGGGCAGATCGCCGGTTCGATAGCGTCGAAGCGTTGCAGGCGCAGATGACGGCGGACTGCGACAGAGCGCGTGCGATCCTCGCCGACGCCGAGAGCACGGTGTGACGGAGCGACGTCGACGCTCTGGCATCACGCCGCATAAGCCGTCTCGTCGGTCAGGTTCGCACACGCATCACGACGCGAGAGATTCGATCGTGGCCAACCAGGCGTCGGCCTGCGGGTGAGCCAACCCTTCGCCAATCGGCGACTGTTGTTCGCCACGCGGGTGTCGTAGTGTTGACGTGCCCACCCATGAGCATGCGCCAACGTGTCGAGCTATTCGCGGAAGAGCAGCTTGTGGATGTGTCGATCGGCTTGCGGCATCGCCCGGCGTCACGGTTCGTCGAGCCGATGCGAACGACTGCGCCAGGTTGCGTGCTAAAGGTGGGAACCGCCATTTCGACCGGCTGGGTGACGCCCACTGGCGGCGAAGAGAATACGATCCGTTCAAGCAGCAAGCGAGACGAATGGAAGAGCAACTCCCACACCTGCTGGCCATAGCTATTGTGACGCTCGTCGCCGTCGCGATGGGGCTGCTCATGGTGCGTCTGAAGCAGCCGCCGATGGTCGGTTACATCCTTGCCGGCGTGGCGCTCGGCCCGACCGTCATCGGCTTCGTGCCGCGCGCTGAAGCCGTGCCATTGCTCGCCGAGCTTGGCGTGCTGTTCCTGCTGTTCCTCGTCGGCATGGAGATCTCTCTCAAGGCCTTCCTCACCGATCTCAAACCAGCGGCATTGACGGTGCTCGGCCAGTTGGTGTTCGCGATCTCGATCATGGCGCTGTTCGCGCTGGCGCTCGACTGGACGCCGCAGCAGATGCTGCTTCTGGCCTTCGTCGTCACGATGTCGTCGACGGCGGTGGCGCTCAAGATACTCGAGGATATCGGGGAGCTGCGAAGCGAACTCGGACGCATCGTCGTTGCGATCATGATCGCACAGGATATCGCCATCGTGCCGATGCTGATCCTCGCCAATTCCTGGGGCGACGGTGTCAGCTTCGAGCCGATGACACTGGTGACGCTGGCACTGGCGATCGGCGGCCTCGCAATCTTCATCGGCGTGCTCGGTCCGCGCGGCAAGATCCACTTCCCGGCCCAGGACCACATCCTCGGCCGCGTCGAACTGGTGACGCTGACGGCACTTGCCATCTGCTGCACGGCGGCGACCGTTTCGGGCGTGCTCGGATTTTCGCCGGCCTACGGCGCGTTTCTCGCAGGCCTCTTCATTGGCAAGACGACACTGAGGACGGAAGCGATCAACGCCATGGAGCCGATCCAGGGTGTTCTGATGGTGTTGTTCTTCGTCGCCATCGGGTTGCTGCTCGACGTCGACTTCATCGCCGCCAATCTCGGACTGGTCTCGCTGTTCGTCTTCGGCATCCTGATCGTCAAATCGCTGGTCAACATCGTCATCCTGCGCCTCGTCGGACTTTCCTGGACGGACGCCTATCAGGCCGGTCTCATCATCGGCCAGATCGGCGAGTTTTCATTCGTGCTCGCAGCCGTCGGGCTGGCCAACAGCGTTCTCGATCCGGTCGGCTACAAGCTCGCGATCTCGGTCATCGTGCTGTCGCTGCTGCTCTCGCCGTTGTGGATGGGGGCGGTCAAACGCGTGCACGACGCCTCGCAGACGGGTGTCGAGAGCCTGAAGCTCGCGCTCGTGCATGCCTATTCCGACGAGGTTGAGGATCTGACGCGGGCGCAGGCAGCCATGGCGCGCGGCGTGAAGTTCACGCGCCAGGTCGTCGGTCACCCACGCCTGGTCCAGGTATACGCCGCGCGCGCGATCGAGTCGCGACGGCAGCGGGGCGATGCGCGCCGGCGTGAGGCGGAGGCGGCCGATGCGGCAAAGGCAGACGAGCGGGAAAGGCAGGCCGAACGAGCGAAGGAGGAGGCAACGCACAAGGGTTTGCCGCCGAAGCCGCAACCGGCCGCGGTTGCCGATGTCAACGCGCTAAGGGCGCAGCAGGAAGATCAGAAGGGATGATCATCGCGCGTTGTCGCGGGCGGCGCCGGCGGCATGCGGCCCATGTCTGAAACAGGACGCCTTCTCTGAAACAGGACGCCATCGCCATCATCGGTCGCATGAGACGGACAAAGGCCCCGCGCTGCGCACGGGGCCTTTTCCTTGTGTGATGGTTCGAAGTATCGCGACGCAGACGAGCCGTTTGTCGCGCCGCTTGGCAATCAGAAAAGGCCCTCGATCTGGCCCTTGTCGTTCATGCGGATGCTGTCGGCCGACGGCACGCGCGGCAAGCCCGGCATGGTCATGATCTCACCGGTAATGACGACGATGAACTCGGCGCCGGCCGAGAGCCTCAGCTCGCGAACCGGTACGATGTGGCCTGTCGGCGCTCCGCGGGCATTCGGGTTGGTCGAGAACGAATACTGCGTCTTCGCCATGCAAACCGGCAGCTTGCCGAAACCGGCTGCCTCGAGCTCCTTGAACCGCGCTTCGATCGATGCGTCGCAGGAAATGTCGGCGGCCCGGTAGATCTCGGTGGCAACGGTCTTCACCTTGTCGCGCAGCGGCATCTCGTCGGGATAGAGCGGCTTGAACGATGCTTGCCCCGAGCCCGCGACCTCGACGATGTGCTTGGCGAGTTCCTCGGTTCCTTTGCCGCCGTCGGACCAGTGCGTGCAAACGAACGCCTTGGTGCCCATGCTCTCGGCGGCGGCCATCACTTCGGCGACCTCGGCGTCGGTATCGGTGATGAAGCGGTTGACGGCGACGACTGGAGGGACGCCGAACTTGCGGACGTTCTCGATGTGGCGCTTCAGGTTCTCGCAGCCCTTCGTGACGGCGGCGACGTTCTCGCCCTTCAATTCGTCCTTGGCCACGCCGCCGTGCATCTTGAGCGCGCGCACGGTTGCGACGATGACCGCAGCCGACGGGCTGAGACCCGCCTTGCGGCATTTGATGTCGAAGAATTTTTCGGCGCCGAGATCGGCGCCGAAGCCTGCTTCCGTCACCACGTAGTCGGCGAGCTTGAGGGCTGTCTTGGTGGCGAGGACCGAATTGCAGCCATGCGCGATGTTGGCGA
>JAGRKS010000157.1:19566-19837 GCA_020442185.1 Hyphomicrobiaceae bacterium | reverse complement strand
CTTTGCCTCTTCATGCCACCGGTCGAGACGATCGAGGACTATCTGGAACTGCTGGCCACGGCTGAGGAAACGGCAGCCGAGCTTGGCCTGCCGATCCATATCGAGGGCTACGCACCGCCGCACGATCCGCGCCTCAACGTTATCCGCGTTGCGCCGGATCCCGGGGTCATCGAGGTCAACATCCATCCCGCCGCAAGCTGGGAGGATGCCAAGGCGATCACGGAAGGCGTCTACGAGGAAGCTCGCCAGACGCGCCTCGGCGCCGACAAGT
>JAGRKS010000157.1:0-19557 GCA_020442185.1 Hyphomicrobiaceae bacterium | reverse complement strand
TCGACGGCAAGCACACCGGCACAGGCGGCGGCAACCACGTGGTTGTCGGCGGCGCCACGCCGATGGACAGCCCTTTCCTGCGCCGCCCGGACCTGCTGCGTTCGCTGATCCTTCACTGGCAGCGCCATCCGAGCCTGTCCTACCTGTTTTCCGGCCTCTTCATAGGCCCGACCAGCCAGGCCCCGCGTATCGACGAGGCACGCCACGACAGCCTCTACGAGCTGGAAATCGCGCTGGCCCAGATCCCCGATCCGGACAAGGGCACGCAACCGCTGCCCTGGCTGACCGACCGGCTGTTGCGCAACCTGCTGACCGACGTGACCGGCAACACGCACCGCGCCGAGATCTGCATCGACAAGCTCTATTCTCCGGACGGCCCGACGGGACGGCTCGGCCTCGTCGAGTTCCGCTCGTTCGAAATGCCGCCGCATGCGCGCATGAGCCTCGCCCAGCAGTTGCTGCTTCGGGCGCTGATCGTTCGCTTCTGGGAGAAGCCCTATCGGCAGAAGCTCGTCAGGTGGGGAACAGCGCTGCACGACAGATTCATGCTGCCGCACTATCTGTGGGCCGACTTCCAGGCCGTGATCGAGGACCTGAGCGACGCTGGCCTCCCGATCGAACTCGACTGGTTCCGTCCACACTACGAGTTCCGCTTTCCGCTGTTTGGCAAGGTCGAGACGCACAACGTCGAACTCGAGGTTCGACAGGCGCTCGAACCATGGCACGTTCTCGGCGAGGAGGGCGCCGTCGGCGGAACGGCGCGCTATGTCGACAGCTCCCTGGAACGTGTCGAGATCAAGTTGCGCGGAATGAGCAGCGACCGCTTCGTCATCACCTGCAACGGCCGCAGGGTGCCGCTCACGTCGACCGGCACGTTCGGCGAGCAGGTGGCCGGCATTCGCTATCGCGCATGGGCACCGCCGTCGGCGCTTCACCCCTCCATTCCGCCGCACGTGCCGCTCAACTTCGACATCGTCGATATGTGGACGGGCCGCTCGCTCGCCGGCTGCCGCTATCATGTTTCCCATCCGGGCGGCCGCAACTTCGAGACGTTTCCGGTCAACGCCTACGAGGCGGAAGGCCGGCGGCTGGCGCGGTTCGAGGACCAGGGACATACACCCGGCCGGCTGGAACCGAAGCCTGCGCGCGCGCATCCCGATTATCCACTGACGCTCGACCTGCGCCGCTACGACTGACGTTGTTGGTCACGGTCCTCGCGGCGTCCAGCATTGCTACTCGCACGACCTTGATGGCGGGCGCCGCACGGCCAGGCCTGCGTCACGTCTTGAGGCGGTAGCCTGTCTTGAATATCCACCAGACCGCCGCCAGACAGATGAGCAAGAAAACGGACGTCATGGCGAGACTGACGCCGACGTTGACATCGGCGATGCCGTAGAAGCTCCATCTGAAGCCGCTGATCAAGTAGACGATCGGGTTGAATAGCGTCACCGTCTGCCAGAACGGTGGCAGCATCGACACCGAATAGAACGTACCGCCGAGAAACGTCAGCGGCGTGATGACCAGCAGGGGTATGATCTGCAGCCGCTCGAAGCCATCGGCCCATACGCCGATGATGAAGCCGAACAGGCTGAACGTCACGGCCGTCAGAACCAGAAACAGGAACATGAAGATCGGATGATCGACACGCACGTCGACGAACATGGCGGCTGTAGCGAGAATGATGAGCCCGAGAATTACCGACTTGGTTGCCGCCGCGCCGACATAGCCGAGGACGATCTCGAAGGACGAGACGGGCGCCGATAGGATCTCGTAGATGGTGCCGGTGAAGCGCGGGAAATAGATCCCGAAGGAGGCATTCGACGTGCTCTCCGTCAAGAGCAGCAGCATGATCAGCCCCGGCACGATGAAGGCGCCGTAGCTGATGCCGTCGATCTGGGAAATCCGCGAGCCGATGGCCGCGCCGAAAACGATGAAATAGAGAGACGTCGAAATCACCGGCGACAGAATGCTCTGCAGGAGCGTACGTCCCCAGCGGGACATCTCGAACATATAGATCGACTTGACCGCGCGCACGTTCATCGCGATTGCCTCACGAGATCGATGAAGATGTCCTCGAGCGAACTCTGCACCGTGCTGAGGTCGCTGAACGATATTCCGGCCGCCCGCATGTCGTTCAACAGCGCCGTGATGCCGGTCCGGTCCGCGCGCGTGTCGTAGGTGAACACGATCTCGCGGCCGTCTGCCGCAAGCGCCAATTCATAGGACGCCAGCGCGGGTGGCAGTGCGGAAAGCGGCGACTGCAGCTGCAGAACGAGCTGCTTCTTGCCGAGCTTGCGCATCAGCTCGTCCTTGCGCTCGACGAGAATGATCTCGCCGTTCGATATGACACCGATCCTGTCCGCCATTTCCTCGGCTTCCTCGATGTAGTGTGTCGTCAGGATGATGGTGACGCCCGTGTCGCGCATCGACCGGATGATGTTCCACATGTCGCGGCGCAGCTCGACGTCCACGCCAGCCGTCGGCTCGTCCAGGAAAAGGATGCGCGGCTCGTGTGCCAGGGCCTTGGCGATCAGCACGCGCCGCTTCATGCCACCGGACAGCGTCATGATCTTGTCGCCCCGCTTCTCCCAGAGCGAGAGCTGCCGCAGAACCCTTTCGATCAGCGCCGGGTCCGGCGGCTTGCCGAACAGGCCGCGGCTGAACGAGACCGTGGCGAGAACCGTTTCGAACATGTCGGTCGCGAGTTCCTGCGGCACCAGGCCGATCATCGCCCGCACATGGCGATAATCGGCGTGGATGTCGCGGCCGTCGACGGTGATCCTACCGGCCGTCGGTGTGACGATGCCGCAAATGTTGCTGATCAGTGTCGTCTTGCCGGCGCCGTTCGGACCGAGCAGCGCGAAGATCTCCCCGGCATTGATCTCGAGATCGACGCCCTTCAAGGCGACGAATCCGGTCGCATAAGTCTTCTCGAGACCGGAGATGCTGATGATGGACGTCATTGTTGCCTTGATCCGTATGGGCGCCACGGCCGCATGTTGCTATTCGGCAGGCGTTGCAGACGTGCTTTCCAGCGGCTTCGGCGTCTTGCGAGAAGCGCCCGCCAACCAACGACTGACCACATAGAAGACGGGCGTGAACAACAGCCCGAACAGCGTCACGCCGATCATGCCGGAGAATACCGCCGTGCCGAGTGCCTGGCGCAATTCGGCGCCCGCACCGGTCGCGACGACGAGCGGCACGACGCCGAAGATGAACGCGAGTGACGTCATGAGGATCGGCCGCAGCCTGAGCCGCGCCGCTTCAACCGCTGCTTCGAAGCGGTTGCGACCCTCGTCTTCGAGTTGGCGGGCAAACTCGACGATCAATATCGCATTCTTGGCGGCGAGGCCTATCAGCACGATGAAGCCAACCTGCGTCAGGATGTTGTTGTCCTGTCCTCGGAACACGACGCCGGCAATCGACGCGATGAGGCACATCGGAACGATGAGGATCACCGCCAGCGGCAGTGTCAGGCTTTCGTACTGTGCCGCCAGCACCAGGAACACGAATACGACCGCCAGCGCGAACACGAAGATCGCGGTGCTGCCGGCGCGCAGCTGCTGGAAGGCGAGTGTCGTCCATTCGTAGCTGACACCGGGCGGAAGTGTCTCTGCTGCGAGCTTCTGCATGATCTCGATCGCCTGACCTTGCGAGTAGCCGGGAGCGGGAGCGCCGTCGAGTTCGGCCGCCGGATAGAGGTTGTAGCGCGGGACGCGATAGGGTCCCGCGAGGTTGCTCACCGTCGTGAAGGAACCGAGCGGCACGGTCTCGCCGTCCCGGTTGCGAACGCGGATCTTCAGGATGTCGTCGGGCTCCAGACGGAAGGCGGCATCCGCCTGCGCCGTCACCCTGAATGTACGGCCAAGCAGATTGAAGTCGTTGACGTACGATGAACCAAGATAGGTCTGCAGCGCGCTGAAAACATCGGGCACGCGAATGCCGAGCATCTGTGCCTTCGTCCTGTCGATATCGAGATAGATTTGCGGCGTCGAGGTCTCGAAAAGCGAATAGACGCGCTGCAACCCCTGCGTTTCGGCTGCCCGCCCCATCATCGCATATACGGCGCGCTGCAGCTCCTCGGAACCGACACCGCCGCGATCCTCGACCATCATGCGGAATCCGCCGGCCGTGCCGATGCCGCGCACCGGCGGCGGCCTGACGACGACGACGAGACCATCCTCGATGACAGAGAGCTTCTTGAACAGTGCACCCTGCAGGGCCTCGGCCGTCTGATCGGGCTTGCCGGCACGCTTCTCGAATGACTCGAGCACGACGAAGACCGCGCCCGAGTTCGGCGCGCTCGTGAATGTGGCGCCTGAAAAGCCGACGATGTTGACGGCATGAGCGATGCCCGGAACCGTCAACGCAATATCTGCGACGCGGCGGTTTACCTCGTCGGTTCGCGCCAGCGCCGAGCCGCCCGGAAGCTGCGTCGCGACAATGAGATACCCGACATCGAGTTGCGGAATGAAGCCGATCGGTGCCTTGCGGAATTCATTCATGCCGAAGGCCAGAACGCCTGCGTAAAGCGCCAGCATGACCACCGCGAGCCGCACGGTTCGCGCAGCAAACCAGCTGTAGCCGTTGGCGAGCTTGTCGAACCCCCAGTTGAAGCCCTTGAAAAATCCCTTGATCGGCCGCGCCCAGAAGGGAGTGTGCTCGTTCGCGGTATGGGGCTTCAGCAGCAGGCGGCACATCGCTGGAGAGAGCGTCAGCGACACGATCAGCGAGATGATCGTCGCGCCGGCGATCGTCAAGGCGAACTGGCGATAGAACTGCCCCGAAATGCCGGTGATGAAGGCCGTCGGCACGAACACCGCGATCAGCACCAACGATATTGCGATCAACGCCGAGCCAACCTCATCCATGGTGCGGCGCGCTGCATCGCGTGGCGTCATGCCGGCCGCAATATTGCGCTCGACATTCTCGACGACGACGATGGCGTCGTCGACCACGATGCCGATTGCGAGAACGAGGCCGAACAGCGACAGGTTGTTCAGCGAGAAGCCGAACATCGCCATGAAGAAGAACGTGCCGATGAGCGAGATCGGGATCGCGAGGATCGGGATGACAGCGGCCCGCCACGTCTGCAGAAACAGAATGACCACAAGAACGACGAGCACGACCGCCTCGAGGATCGTCGTCAGCACTGCGTCGACCGATTGCTGGATGAACTGCGTCGGATTGTAGATGATCGTGTATTTCAGGCCTTCGGGGAAGCTCGCCGAAAGCTCGTCCATCTTGGACTTGATCGTGGTCGCGGTCGCAAGCGCGTTCGAACCAGGGCGCTGGAAGATGCCGAGGCCGATCGCTGGATCGCGATCGAGGTAGGAGTTGCGACTGTAGTCCTGAGCGGCGAGTTCGACGCGCGCGATGTCCTGCAGGCGCACGACCGCCGTTTCCGACTGCTTGACCACGATCTGGCCGAACTCGCCCGGGTCTTTGAGCCTGCCGAGCGTTCTGACCGACAACTGGAACGCACCAGGACTGGGCACCGGCGGTTGGTTGAGGACGCCTGAGGCAACCTGCACGTTCTGGCCCTGGAGGGCTGCCACGACATCGCTCGACGTCAGGTCGAGCGATTGCAACCGCTCGGGATCGAGCCACACGCGCATCGCGTAGTCACGGCTTCCGAAGACCGTAATGGAGCCGACACCCTCGATGCGGCTTAGGACATCGGTCACCTGCACGTTGACGTAGTTCGATATGAACAGCGTGTCGCGCGATCTGTCGGGCGAATAGAGATGCACGACCATCATCAGGTCGGGCGACGCCTTCGCAACCGTCACGCCGATGTTGCGGACATCGGCTGGCAACCGCGGCTGGGCGATCGCGACGCGGTTCTGCACCTGCACCTGCGCAACGTCGAGATCGGTGCCGAGTTCGAATGTGACCGCGATGGAGAATTGCCCGTCGCCCGTCGAATTCGACGTGACGTAGAGCATGTTCTCGACGCCGTTGATCTGCTGTTCGAGCGGCGCCACAACGGTCGAGGCAACGACGTCGGCGCTGGCGCCGGGATACTGCCCGGTCACGTTGATCGTCGGGGGCGCGATCTCGGGGTACTGCGCAATCGGCAATCGCTCGAACGCGACGCCACCGAGGATGACGAACACGATCGAAATGACAGCCGCGAAGATCGGCCTGTCGATGAAGAAGTGCGAGATGCGCATCGGTTCAGGTATCCAGGATCAGTTCGGCTTGGCGCCCGTGGGCTCTGCCTGATCGGCGGCGAATGCTATGCTGCCTTCCTTCGGCGCGACCTTCGTTCCGGGGCGAGCACGCATGAGGCCGTTGATGACGACGCGGTCGCCCTCCGCCAGTCCATCGCGCACGACCCGCAAGCCGTCGACGACGGGTCCGAGCGTGACATACTTCGGCTGGGCGACGTTTTTGTCGTCGACGACGAGCACGAACTTGCGGACCTGCTCGGTTCCAATCGCCGTATCAGGTACGAGCAGCGCGGAAGCGGGCGGCGCCATGACAAGGCGGATGCGGCCGAACATTCCCGGCGTCAGCTTGCCGTCAGGATTGGAAAACTCGGCGCGCATGCGGATCACGCCGGACGATCGGTCGATAGCATTGTCGACGAAATCGACGTGTCCCTCGCGCGAGAACGTCTGCTCGTCGATGAGCTTGAGGCGCACGGCGACGCTCGGCTTGCTGACGGCCGTATCGCCGTAGGCACGGATGAACTTCAGGTACGACGCCTCGTCGAGCGTGAACTCGAACCTGATGGGATCGGTCGATTGAATGGTCGCGAGTAATGTCGTCGAACCGTTGGTGCCGCCCGTCACGAGGTTTCCCGGCGCAACACGGCGATCTCCGATGCGCCCCGAAACGGGCGCGCGAAGCTCGGTATATTGCAGGTCGAGTTGGGCCTGACTGAGCGCCGCCTCCTGAGCCGCCACGGCGGATTTAGCGACGCGCTCGGCCTGCACACGCTGGTCGAGGGTCTGCTCCGATATCACCGTGCCCCGCTTCAGGTTCTGCCCACGCTCGAGATTGCTCTCGGCGAACGACAGGTTGGCGCGCGCCTGCTCGACGTTGGCGCGGACCTGCGCCAGCGTCGCTTCAAACGGACGGCGGTCGATCGTGAACAGGAGCTGTCCCTTTTCGACGGTTTGACCGTCGCGGAAGTGGATCTTCTCGAGGTAGCCCGAGACGCGGGCCCGCATCTCGACGGTATCGACGGCGACGAACCGGCCAACGAACTCGGCTTCGTCCGCCACCATACGGCGTAGCGCCTGCGATACCGTGACCTGCGGGGGTGGCGGAGGCGCTGCCTTTGCTTCGGACTTGGGCTTTTCGCAGCCCGCCAGCACAAGGCCGAGTGAAACGAACAGCAATCCACCAATGCATCCTTGGCGAACGATTGATCGGCTTTGCATCGTGGTCCTCGCAATACCTGGTTCAGCCGGCGTCGGCGCGTCGTCACCGTGTTGTCCGATACCGCCAAATGAGCGGCATGTACCAACCGCATGCCCATTTGCGACGACTGGCGCGAACGCCTGCCGCTTTACGCAATGACGTTTGGCTTGGCTCGTATCCGACACTGTGCCGTTGCTACTCATCGCGCCACCTGCTCACGTCTCGGCCCCGACGGTTCTCGTATATTCAGGCCCTGTCGTCTGGTCGCCGTTCCATGACCCGGCGGTCGTGACCGGGACCCGGATCGTGATCGGCAACGGTCGAACCGCCTGCCGTTCCGGTGATGCGCGCATCGCCGCCGAGCGATTTGCAGCACGATGCGTTGCGGCTGCTACATTGCCGGACAGCACTCCAGGCGGAAGCCGCACACACGGCGGGTTGCGGTCGAGCGGCCACGAATGACGTGACAAACCAACCGCAGCACGGTATGTTACTTACCGGTAACTCCCCTCCGTTTACCGGTCGGTAACACCCACGTCAAGAGGCCATGAAGATCAGCTCCACGTCCCGCCCGCAACCGTCGCCCGCCGACCCGCCGCCGCGGCAGCGCATTCTCATGGCTGCGCGGAGATTGTTTTACGAGCACGGCATACGCGCCGTCGGCGTCGACACGATCGCGGAGGCTGCGGCGACCAACAAGATGACCCTCTATCGCCACTTCGGCTCGAAGGATGAACTTGTCGCCGCCTACCTGCAGGATCTCGCCGACGAGGCCGACGCGCGCTGGCAGGCACTCGAAGCAACCTACCCGGACGACTTTGCGTCGCGGATCGAGGCATGGCTCGAACACCTCGAGGTGATCGTCAACGGCATCGGCGACCGCGGTTGTGCGATGGCGAATGCCGCCGTCGAGCTTCGCGAGATGGAGCATCCCGCCCGCCGCATTATCGAGGATTACAAGTTCCGCAAGCGCGATCGGTTGGTCGCGTTGTTCGGCAACGCCGGTTACGTCGAACCAGAAATGCTGGCCGACGAAGTGTTCCTGCTGTTCGAAGGGGCGCGCATCAGCATTCAGTGCTGCACAACGCCTGGAACAGGCCCTGGATCGCGCGTCGTCGCCATGTTGCGATCGCTGCTCGCCAAACATGATCGAAGGCCGAGCGATGGTCTCAGCACTTGACCGACCGGCTTGTCGCTGACTGTTTCCCGGCTGCCGGCCGATAACGGCCTGCGTCGTCGCCCTCGGCACGCAATGCATGCCAAAGCCCGCGACGACATCGACGCGAAGGGTGATATCAGGGCTCAAGTGTCGGGAGTTCGTGGAAGCCCGCGTCGCGTTCGCGACTGCACCTCTGCTCGGGTCGTCGCTCCAGCGTTCGAGCGGCGCACGATCAGCCAGCTACCTCAAATCGAGGTGCTCAGGGGAAAAAGGTGTTGCCGAGCGAAAAGCGTGCCGCGGGTGAGGGGACTTTCCTCGAACCGGAACCTCCGTGCGCAACGGTGGTGTGGCGGCTGCGCCCAGATCAAAGTGGTGCCCAGGGGCGGAATTGAACCACCGACACTGCGATTTTCAGTCGCATGCTCTACCAACTGAGCTACCTGGGCATGACCTTGCGCCGGCACTGGCCTGCGGCAAAGTTCGGCCGTTATAGTGAGTTGCACCGGGACTGTCCATACCCTCGATCGTGAGGTCGGAATAGCCTGGGCCCGGCGCGTTGTCATCGAGGGGCCATGAATACCAACGCCGCATTGAACGACCCGTCGGTGATCAGCGCCGCGACGACAAAGGCACAATCCGACGCCGCAAATCCGGCCGCGTCCGCCTGGGTCAGCGCCAGTGCCGGCACCGGCAAAACACATGTGTTGACGCAGCGCGTGCTGCGCCTGCTGTTGTCCGGCACCCGCGCCGAACGCATCCTGTGCCTGACCTACACGAAAGCCGCCGCCGCCGAAATGTCGACGCGCATCTTCGGCGAACTCGGCCACTGGGTCACCTACGACGACGCCAGGTTGCATGAGACACTCCAGAAGCTACTCGGCCGCCCACCGGTCGCCGCCGAGACCGGACGCGCACGGACGCTCTTCGCCGAGGCGATCGAAACGCCCGGCGGCCTCAAGGTGCAAACCATCCACTCGTTCTCCGAGCGGCTGCTGCAGCGCTTTCCGCTGGAAGCCGGCGTCGCACCGGGGTTCGAGATACTCGACGACGTCACCGCACGCGCGCTTCTGCGCGAGGCGATCGATCAGACGCTGGCAACCGGCGCGCGCGCGCCGGCAAGTCCGCTCGGCGAAGCGTTGACCGTGGCTGTCGCACACGCCGTGGACGACAGCTTCGATGCGATCCTCGGCGAGGCCCTTTCGCGCCGCGACTGGATCGAGACGCTGGAACGGCTGCCGCCCGCGCCGGGCGCAGCAAGCGGTGAGGACGCGATTGCGGCGGCCCGACCGCATTATCTTGCGGCATTCGGGCTCGCGCGGGATGCCTCGGCCGACAAGATCGCAACCGCCGTTTCGGGCCTCGTCTCCGACGCTTGGCTCGCACGCGCCTGCACCGTGCTCGCTGGCGGCGGCATCAACGACAACAAGATGGCCGCAGCGCTCGCCGAGGCGCGATCCGCAATAGATCCGACGGAACGGAGGGCGGCGCTGGCGCGTGCGCTGCTCACCAAGGGTGGCAAGCCACGTTCCGACAAACAGTTCGTCAGCAAGGCAATCCGCACTTCCGAACCAGGACTTGCCGACCAGCTTGCAAGGGCGCGCGACGATCTGGCCGATATCCAACAGCAGACGATGGCCCTGGACGTGGTCGAAGCGACGCTGGCGCTGATCCGCATCGCGGGTTCGGTGCAGCAGAACTATGCGACGCTAAAGGCGCGGCGCGCCTCGCTCGACTACGATGATCTCATTCGCCGCGCCGCCAATCTACTGAACGGAAATCACGCGGCGCCCTGGGTACTTTTCAAACTCGATGGTGGCATCGATCACATCCTGGTCGACGAAAGCCAGGACACCAGCCCGGAGCAGTGGCGCATCGTCGAGGCTCTCGCGAACGAATTCTTTTCCGGCTCCGGCACGCACGATCAGACTCCGACCCTGTTCGCGGTCGGCGACGAAAAGCAATCGATCTATTCGTTCCAAGGCGCGCGCCCTGAACAGTTCGCCAGGATGGGCGATCGCTTCCGCCGTCAGGCCGCAGCCGCCAGCGCCCGTTGGCACGACATTACGCTGCATCTCTCATTCCGAACCGTCGCGCCGGTTCTCGAAACGGTCGATCGCGTCTTCGCCGACGCTCGCGTCACGCCGGGCCTTCTGGCCGACGCCAGCGGAACCGTTCGTCATGCCGCGAACCGGATCGGTCAATCGGGCCTTGTCGAGATCTGGGAAACGGAAACACCGACCGCCGTCACCGCACCCGACATATGGTCTCCAGTCGGCGATGACGGCAGCAACGACCGCGCTGCAGAAGGGGAGGGCGAGGGGGATGGCGTCGCCCCCGCCGTGCGCGTCGCAAACCGCATCGCCGACAAGATCCGCCGCCTGATCGACGGCGGCGAGCGGCTGGCTTCCGCGGACCGGCCGATCCGTGCAGGCGACATCATCATTCTGGTTCGCAAGCGCAACCCGTTCGCCGAGCCGATGGTGGCGGCACTCAAGGCGCGGCGCATTCCGGTCGCAGGCGCCGACCGTCTCCGCCTCATCGAGCAGATCGCGGTGCAGGATCTGATGGTGCTCTGCGACTTCCTCACTCTGCCGGAAGACGATCTCGCCCTGGCAACGACCCTCAAGAGCCCGCTCTTCGGCTTCGACGACGATCTGCTGATGCAGATCGCGCATGACCGCAAGGGCAGCCTGTGGACTTCGATGCTCGATGTACGGCGCGAGCGCGGTTCGCGCCCGGAAATCGACGCCGCTGCAAGCCTGCTGCGCGATTGGCGCAGGCGTGCGGATTTTCTGCCTCCGTATGAATTCCTCGCCGGATTGCTGGACCGCGACGGCATGCGCAAGAGATTGCTGGCGCGGCTCGGCTCGGAAGCTGCCGACAGCATCGACGAACTGTTGACGCTGGCGCTGCAGTACGATGAGGATTCGCCACCCTCGATGACGGGATTCCTCGCCTGGCTCCGACAGAGCAACCGCGAGATCAAACGCGACATGGAGCACGGCCGCGACGAAGTGCGGATCATGACGGTGCACGGCGCCAAGGGCCTCGAAGCGCCGATCGTTTTCCTACCCGACACCTGCACGACCAAAGCGGTCGGACGGCGGCCTTCGCTGGTCTCGATCGACCTTGCGCGCAAGCTGGCCGACGCGCCTGAGGCCTTTGCATGGGCCATAAAGGGAACCGGCGATCTCGCAACCATCGCCGCTGGCAAGCAGCGCCACGAGGCGCGCGAGACAGAGGAGCGCAACCGGCTTCTCTATGTCGCGATGACGCGTGCCCGCGACCGCCTCTACATCGCGGGCTTCGAGGGCCGGAACCCGCGGCCGGCGGACTGCTGGTACGACCTCGTCGCCAACGCTCTGGCGGATCAGGCCGAGCACCTGACCGACGAGGACGGTCGCCCGATCCGCCGACTGATGACGCCGCAGACACATGCGTGCGACGAACGCAAGAAGGACCTCGCCACCGCACATCAGGCCGTACCGCTCGCGGACTGGGCGCGGGAGACGGCGCCGCGCGAACCGCAACTGAGCATCCCGATCGCGCCCTCGCGCCTCGCACCCTACGATGTCGACGAAGCGGGCGAGCCCGTCAACGCGCCGCCGCCCCCTCCCGGCGCGGGCGATGAACCGGGCGAGGTTTCGCCGCGCTCCGCGACGCCGTCCGACAGTCGCTTCCTGAGGGGCACGTTGACGCATGCCCTGCTGCAGCATCTGCCAGGGTTGCCCGTCAGCGCGCGCCCCGAGGCTGCCCGCGCCTTCGTCGAGCGGCGTGGCCGGGAAATTCCGGCCGGCGTCAGGAAATCGATTGTCAACGAAACACTCGCAATCCTCGAGACTCCAGGGCTCGCCCCGCTGTTCGGCCCGGTCAGCCGCGCCGAAGTCCAGATCAACGCCGAATTGCCGAGGACGACCGGTCGCGGCCCTCCGCTGCGCCTCAGCGGCCAGATCGACCGCCTGGCGATCGATGGAGACAGCGTCCTGATCATTGATTACAAGACCAACCGGCCGGCACCGGTTGACGTGGGACTGGTTGCCGATGCTTATCTTTTTCAGCTTGCCGCCTATCGCCTCGCGCTCGCCAAACTCTTTCCCGACAAGGTGCTGCGCGCCGCCATCGTGTGGACCGATGGCCCGCGCATGATGGCAATCCCCGATGAAATCATCGCGCGATACGAGCAGAGGTTGTGGGATCTCGACACCGCGCGCCTTGACGGCATGTAGGGCCGTCCCTACTTTCGCGCAGAACATTAAAATCCGCCGGTCAAGCCGGCACGTCAGGAGATGATCGACATGACACAGTCCGTTTCGGACCAAACGTTCGACGAAGAAGTCTTGAATTCCGAGGAGCCCGTGCTGGTCGACTTCTTCGCTGAATGGTGCGGCCCCTGTAAGGCCATGGCCCCCGCCCTCGAGCAGGTCGCCCAGGAAATGAAGGGCAAGGTCAAGATCGTGAAGCTCGATGTCGACCGTAACCCGCACGTGACAACCCGTTACGGCATCCGCGCCATGCCGACGCTGCTCATCTTCAAGGGCGGTCAGGTGGCGGCGCATCACACCGGCGCACTCGTTCAGAAGAAGCGCCTGGAAGACTGGATCACCGGCGCGATCTCGGCGTAAGCGTCCGCCGGGGACGACGCGCTGGCGAGCCCCCGAGGCGCCGTTGAAAGAACTTCAAGCAAAGGGCTGTCCGCTGGGCAGCCCTTTGCTTGTTTTCGCTCACGGCTGATCGAGAGCTTCGCTCGCACACCGACTGTGGTTGACCGCATGGCCGACACATGAACAATGGCGCTGCGGCGACGCGCGCAACTTCATGGTCTTGCTCTCATGTCCAAACCCAACATCGTCTTTCTCGGTGCCGGCGCGGTCGGCGGCTATTTTGGCGCCCGCCTCATCGAGCACGACATGGCGCGGGTGACATTTCTCGTCCGCCCGGCCCGTCGCGACCTCCTCGTCCGCGAAGGCCTGCGTATCGAGAGCCCGCATGGCAACCTTGCGGTCGCGGTGGAAGCGCGCACCGCCGAGGAACTCGTTGGAGCTGCGCCCGACTATCTATTCATCACCGCCAAGGCCTATGACCTCGACACCGCGATAAAAGCCCTGATGCCGGTCGTCGGACCGAACACCTGTATCGTTCCGCTGCTCAACGGCGTCGCGCATATCGAACGGCTGAATGGAGCATTCGGCGCCGACCGCATCCTCGGCGGCACCGTCAGCCTGCAGGTCGAACAGCGCCAGGACGGCGTGGTTCAGCATTTGAACTCGTGGCAGATCATCACCATCGGCGAGCAGTCCGGCGCCATGTCCGAGCGCGTTCAGCGGCTCAAGCGGGCTCTCGACGGTGCCAAACTCGACGCCACCGCATCGAGCGAAATCATGCAGAAGATGTGGGAGAAACTCGTCATGCTGGCGACCCTTGCCGGGCTCACCACGCTCTTTGATGCAACGGTCGGCGAAATCGCCAGCGCACCGGGCGGCGTTGCCATCGCCCGCTCGCTTCTGGCGACGCATGCTGCCGCGGCCGCGCACGCGGGCTATCCCGTATCCGAGGAGCAGCTGACCCAGTGGCGCGCGATGTTCTCCGATCCGAACTCCGGGTTCTCCGCGTCGATGCGGGCCGACATGCGCCGCGGCGGTCCCGTCGAAGCGGACCACATCATCGGCTTCATGCTCGATCGGGTCCGCGATGCCGGTCTCGATTCGACGCTGCCGGACGCCGTCAATGCCAATCTCAAGATCTACGAAGCCCGCCTCGGCGCCGGTCGGATCGTCGCCAACCCCAAATCATCAGCCGGTACGCCGTAACGCCCCGCACCCGCCTCATCCGGCCATGTAACGTCGGAACACCCAGGACATCGTCATGTACAAGCGCCTCGATCCTCACCGGATTATCGCCACGCTCGAGGTGCTCGAAAGGCGTATCGCCGAACGCTTCCCTGGCGCCGGGTTGACGCGTGTCTGTGGCGAGCTGCTCGAGGCCGCGCGTGAGAGCCGATCACGCATCGAACAGCTCGAGGCGCCGAACTATCTGCTGCGCACCATCAGCTTTGCGGCGACAGGCGTCGGCATCCTACTGCTGGCCTATATCGGTACGATCATCGAGGTGAAACGCGATGCCGAGAACCTCTACGGCGTCCTGCAAGGTTTCGACAGCGCGTTCAACATCGTCGTGCTGATGGGCGCTGGCGCCATTTTCCTCTCCACGCTCGAGGCACGCTGGAAACGACAGCAGGCGATGGCTCACCTGCACGAGCTTCGCTCGATCATCCACGTCATCGACATGCACCAGCTGACCAAGGATCCGAGCCGGGTTTCGACGGTTGGCGTCGCGACAAGACACTCGCCGCAGCGTCCGCTTTCAGCTTTCGAATTGTCTCGCTATCTCGACTATTGCTCGGAGATGCTGTCGCTCTCGGCCAAGGTCGCCGCCCTTTATGCTCAGGGCACCAAGGACCAGATCGTGATCGATGCGGCGAGTGACCTCGGCCAGATCACCGCCAACATGTCGGGAAAGATCTGGCAGAAGATAACCATGGTCCAGAGCCAGATCGAAGCCGATCTGCCGGCCCAGACGATGCCGCTTCCCGGCACCAACACGACGACCCAGATGACCGCGACCAAGGCACTTGCCGAGGCCCGTCCGGACGAATACACGAGCACCGCGCCGCCTGAAGCATAGTCTGGGCCGATATGGCGCACTTCTCCTTGATCGATCGGCGCAAGTGTTGTTCATTCGGCCGCTTCGCGCGGGACAGATTGCGACGTATGGCCTGGAAGTCCTTCTTCTTCAGTTTCGACGGGCGGATACCGCGCCGTGAGTGGTGGCTCGGGACGATCCTGATCATTGCGGTTTCGGTGCTGCTTTCCGTGGTTTTCAATCCGGAACGCTGGCAGCCGGTCAGCCCGCGCTTCGGCCAGCCCAACCTCGCCGATGTGCTCTTCTCCCTCGCGTTCGTGATCCCGCAGACGGCGCTGAGCGTGCGCCGTTTCAATGATCGCGACCGGCTGCATTGGGTACCTTATGCCTACGCATTGATGATCGTGGCGATCGTCGTCGCGGAGTTCTTCGGATTGATCTTCAGGCGTGGCGGCGATGGCAACGGCGGTATCGATGTCGTTTTGCGTGCCGCCTACGTTTTCGCGTCTGCTGTCATCCTCGTCGAAAACGGCATGCTGAGGGGGACCAGCGGGCCCAACGCGCACGGGCCGGACCCACTCGCCAACCGCTCGCACCAACCTCAGAAGCATGGCGGCTCATGAACCCCTTCCGGCTGTTCTTAGGATTCAGCGGCCGCATCGGCCGCCGTTCGTTTGTGTTCGCGGTTCTGCTGCTGGCGGCCGCAAGCCCGGTTTCGCTCAATGCGATTCTCTCATCGAACCCGCTCGCCGATCTCGTCCCGTCGCTGCGGCGGCTCGGGCCAGCGGGCCTTGTCTGGAGCTTTGCGTTGCTGATCATGATTGCCGCACTCATGACCAAGCGCCTGCACGATCGCGGCAAGAGCGGTCTCTACGCCGGGCTCTTCTATCTTCCAGCGGCACTACAGTTGGTGACATTCTTTACCGGCATTACACCATTGACCCAGCAGGTCGCGCTATGGTCAGGCTTGATTGCGGCGTGGATCGGCGCCACAGGCCTGTGGTTCCTCGTCGAACTCGGCTTCTATCCGGGCGAGCAGGGGCCGAATATCTACGGGCCTGATCGCCGGTCTCGCGCTTGAGGAATTGCGAAGTGACGACACCGCTCGACAGCAAAGATCCCGTTCAGTTGACGCAGGCGCTCATCCGCTGCCCGAGCGTTACGCCCGAGGAAGGCGGAGCACTGACGCTGCTTGCCGACATCCTCGAGACTGCAGGGTTCACCTGCCATCGCATGACCTTTTCGCAAGCCGGTACCCCGGATGTCGAAAACCTCTACGCCCGGTTTGGACGAGAGGCGCCCAATCTCTGCTTCGCCGGCCACACCGACGTGGTACCGCCAGGCGATGAAGCGGCTTGGACCTCTCCACCGTTCGCCGCCGAGATCCGCGATGGCATCCTCTACGGCCGCGGCGCCGTCGACATGAAGGGCGGCGTCGCTTGCTTCGTCGCGGCTGCCTTGCGGTACATTGCGGCGGCAAGCAGCCGGCGGGGCTCGATCTCGTTGCTGATCACCGGCGACGAAGAAGGCCCCTCAATCAATGGCACCGCCAAAGTACTCGACTGGCTCGCTGCACGCGGCGAGACGCTCGACGCCTGCCTCGTCGGCGAGCCGTCCAATCCTTTGGCGCTTGGCGACGAAATCAAGATCGGACGGCGCGGCTCGCTCAATGGCGAGATCAAGGTTGCCGGGTTGCAGGGCCACGCCGCCTACCCGCAAAAAGCCGAAAACCCGGTGCCGAAGCTCGCACGCATCATCGACCGGCTGTCGACGGCCACGCTCGACGCAGGAAGCCCGCGCTTCGAACCTTCGCGGATCGTGGTGACGGTGATATCGGTGCCCAACACGGCGACCAACGTCATCCCCGGCGCGGCGCGGGCGCTGTTCAACGTCCGCTACAATGACTTGTGGACACGGGCACGCCTCGAAGAACGGATCGAGGCGATTGTGAGCGACGCCGCTCGCGAGGTCGACGCCCGCTTCGAGCTGTCCTTCTCCGGCACCGGCGACGTATTTCTCACCGAACCCGGCCCCCTGGTCGAGACCATGGCCGACGCCGTTGCGGCGGCGACAGGCCGGCGGCCGGCATTGACGACGGGCGGCGGCACTTCGGATGCCCGCTTCATCAAGGATCATTGCCCGGTCATCGAGTTCGGGCTGGTTAACCGCACTATTCATCAGGTCGACGAACATGTCGCGTTGGCGGATCTCGAGACGCTGACACGCATCTACGAAGATTTCATTGCACGCTACTTCTCGGCGGCCTGACCTCTCGGCGGCCTGGCGTCTCGGCGGCCTGGCGTCTCGGCGGTATGACTCTGGCGCAGCCATGTTGCCTGAGCGCGCAACGACCACCGAATGCGCCGCGCGAGCGCACCGCGCCGGTCCGCGTCAGTTGCGGCCGCGCGAGATCACATCGCCTTCCTCGGCGACGATCTGGCCACCGGGTGTCGCGAAATCGAACGCGAGCCGCGCCGTCGCGCGCCCCTGCGAAATCCGCCTTCTCGAACGGACGTCGAACGTGAATTGGAATGTCACCTCGATGCGCTTGCCGTCGAGTCCCGCTCGCGTGATTTCCATCGTATCGGGAACGATCGCATAAGACCGCAGTGGCCATCGCGTGTAATAAGCGCGCTTGTCGCGGATGATGGCCTCGCGTGACTTGCTCGCCTCGCCGAAGTAGGCCACGCGTGGCGCATAGAGCTGCTCGATCTCCTCCGGCGTCATCGCCTGCGGTGACAGGTAGATGTTGACGACGTAGTTCGCCATGACGCCCGCCAGCGTTGCGTCGTCGATCGCATCGATGTCGACGGGACCGCCCGGTTCCGCACGTTCATTCAGCACCGGCTCGGATGGTGCCGCAAGGACGCCCATCGCCGAGATCGGCGCGAGCATGGCTGCAAGGAAAAGCGCAACAATCGTGCCGCATCGCATGAGCGCCTCCATGACCGGTCCATACAAAGAACCGTACGCGATTCTCGACTGTGGATCGCCGTTTGTAAATGCCGTCGTGACCTGTCGTCGTCGATTATTTTTGTTGAGCGTCTGGATCGTGATTTTTTGCCTCGGCAGACTCGATCCCGATGCGGCGCCAAATGGCGTCGAGCGCTGATCCGACACCTCATGTGCCCATTCGATGCGTACTCGCCGCAGCCCGAGCCAATCCGAAATTCACTGGCTTGATCGCGCAGCGAAGCCAGCGCGAAGATTTGCTGGAGCCGGTTGGTTCGCGGAATGATGTGCTCATTGCTCTGTGTGAAATACAGCACTGCGCGTGCGAAGCGACAATCCGCGTGAGATGTGACCAGGCGCGATGACCGCCAGAGCGGGATCCGGGGGGAGGAGATCGGTCGCCCCGGCGGCCAGCGCCCGCTGCCGATTACATCGCCGGCAGAACCGCGATGTCACGGATCATCCCGCTGGCGCCATCGACAGCGCCGATCTTGCTCGCTTTGCCCTTCTCCAGAGACACGGAATAGAGCACATTGTCGGCAACCAGCCACGCGGTATTCTCGCCACCCGACGACGTTTGCACGTCGAAGGCATAGTTTTTTGCCGCGTCGATACCGAGCTTGCCAATGGCCTTCAACGTCCCGTCATTCGGCTTGGTCTGCTGGATGACGGCGACGATTGTCGCATCGATATCGAACATGGCTGTCTTCTCGGGCTTGCCATAGGAATTGGTATAGGCGGCGGCGACAATGTTCGGCTTTTCACCCGCATGCATATCGGTCTTCTCGAAGGCGAGCGAGCCGTCGGTCGTCACCTTGCCGCTATCGACGTCGGCGCGCAGATTGGTGCCGTCGGTGCCCATGAACCGCAGCTTGTCGGCGGCCGGGTTGAAGTCGACGATCGCGCTGGCGGAATCGGGGATCATCTTTTCGAGTTTGGACACCTTGGCGGCCTTGCCCGACTTGGTATCGATCGTGACGACGGTTCCATCGGCCGAGACGCCGTAGAGCATCTTGTTGGACGGCCGGACGTCGATGCCGAGCAGACGGTCGACACCGGAAACTTTCATCGTGCCGGTCACTTTCGAGGTCTTGCCGTCGATCATGACAAGTGTGTTGTCACCGATGAGGCCGATAGCGGTATTGGCGAATGCCGCCGTCGCCGTGGCGCAGACGGCGAGGATCGAGGTGGCCGCGATTTTCGCGAGGTTCATGTGACAGCTCCCAGAGTTGATTGACGATCTCGCGCACCGGCCGGGCGCCGGAGTGGAGGCCCGGGGGGGCTCCGGCGCCACGCGGCCGGTGTGCGATTGACCTGGGAACACGGCGGAGGACGCGCTTGGATGCAGTGGCGACGATTTTTTTTTACGATCCACCCCGACTTGCATCCAATTCGGGCGATTCAAGTGTTAGGCTGCGGACTCATAAACCCTG
>JAGRKS010000156.1 GCA_020442185.1 Hyphomicrobiaceae bacterium | reverse complement strand
CGCATCCTGCTGCCGATGATCAACGAAGCCGTGTATACGCTCTACGAAGGCGTCGGCACGGTGGAATCGATCGACAAGGCGATGAAGCTCGGCGCGCATCATCCGATGGGGCCCCTCGAACTCGCGGATTTCATCGGTCTCGACACCTGCCTCTCCGTCATGCAGGTGCTCTACGAGGGCCTTGCCGATTCCAAGTACCGGCCGTGTCCCCTGCTCGTGAAGTACGTCGAGGCCGGTTGGCTCGGCCGCAAGACGAAGCGCGGATTCTATGACTATCGCGGCGAAAAGCCGGTGCCGACGCGCTGATCCAGGCGGCGACGGCGACACGACAAGCGACAGGCGGGCGTCCTCCAGGGCGCCCGTTTCGCGTTTTGGTGTACATTGCTCTACGGCTTGCAGCGGCGACCGTGCGTGCTAGCCTCGACGCGTCGGTGGGCCGGCTCACTTCTGCCGGCCGGTGAACGAGACAATGGCGCAAAGCCGAGAGAAAAGAGGAAACGCGTGTCGAACAAGGGCAAGGTTGCGATCGTAACGGGTGCGGGCTCGGGCATCGGACGCGCCGTCGCCATCGCATTGAAGGCAGACGGCTATAACGTCATGATTGCGGGCCGGCGTCTGCCGCCACTCCACGAGACGGTCAAGGCGGCTGCCGGCGCGGGTGGCGGAGAAATGCTGGTGCAGGCGTGCGACGTCAGCGATCCACTCGAGGTCAAGTCGCTGTTCAACGCCGCGGTGCAGGCCTTCGGCCGTGTGGACGTCCTCTTCAACAACGCAGGCTCCGCAGCGCCTCCGGTGCCGATGGAGGAGTTGCCGGTCGAGACGTGGAAGCAGGTGGTGGACGTCAATCTCACCGGTGTCTTTCTGTGCTGCCAGGAGGCTATCCGCGTGATGAAGCGGCAGTCGCCGAAAGGCGGACGCATCATCAACAATGGTTCGATTTCGGCTCATGCGCCGCGTCCATTCTCCGCGCCCTACACGGCGACGAAACACGCGATTACAGGATTGACCAAATCGATCGCGCTCGACGGGCGGGGCCATTCCATCGCTTGCGGCCAGATCGACATCGGCAATGCCGCGACACCCATGACGGAACCGATGGCGAAGGGCCAAGGGGCAATGCAACCCGACGGTTCGAAGAAGGTCGAGCCGCGCATGGCCGTGGAGCATGTAGCCAGCGCCGTCGTCTATATGGCGAGCCTGCCGCTCGACACCAACGTGTTGACGATGACGATCAAGGCGACTGAGATGCCGTTCGAGGGGCGCGGCTGATCCTGGCCGTCGTCGCGGCTGCATAGGAGCGGTCGTGATGGTGCGCGCCAATGCCTGCTGGAGCGTTCGCTGTCAGAACGACGGGTGCGCGCGAGGAGCCTGCGCGAATGTCCATTGCGAATAGCCATCGAGTGCGTCCGATGGCAGGGGCCGCGCGCGGCGCTTCGTTCCGTCACGGCTTCGTCGTGCCCGCGAGTGGTACGTCCGCGAGAAAGCGTGCGAGATCGTTCGTCATGTGGTGAATGTGGACCGGCGGTTTCGTCCATGTCCTGATCTTGGCTTGCGCGGGATGATCCATGTAGCTCGAGTGTACGAGCACGGTCCGCATGCCTAGATCGTGCGCCGCAACGAGGTTGTGCGGCATGTCCTCGAACATCGCGGCTTCGTTGGCGGCAACGTCGTGCGACGTCATCATCCTGTCGTAGGCGGCCCGCTGCTCCTTCGGCACGAAGTCCGTCGCGACGATATCGCAGATGTCTTCGAACAGATGCAGCACGCCGAGTTTTCCGGCAACGTTCTCGGCATGTCGGCGCGAACCCGCGGTGAAGATCAGCTTTCGTCCGGGAAGCCTCTCGATCGCTGCGGCGAGTTCGGGATGTTCGGGCACGGGCGATAGGTCGATGTCGTGGACATAGTCGAGAAACGCCGAGGGTTCCATCCGGTGCAACTGCATCAGCCCGGCGAGCGTGGTGCCGTACTGGCGATAATACGTCTTCTGCAGATAGCGCGCGTGCTCGAAGGAAACGGAGAGATAATTCGCGATGAATTCGCCCATGCGTTGGTCGACCTGGGCGAACAGGTTGCAGTCCGCCGGGTAGAGCGTGTTGTCGAGATCGAAGATCCACACGCGTGTGCGATCGAACGCGGGCGGCTTCCGGCTGTCTTTCTCGTCATGCCGTTCCATGTCGTCGCTGCCTTTCGGTGCGGCTCGCTGGTACGCCGGAAGTGCCCCGCGCGCCGATAGGGATAGCGAGCCGGTGAGGGGTATTGCAAGCGGTTCCGCCCGCTGCCGCCTGCAGTGAAGCGGGCCTTGTGGCCTCATTTCGGCGCTGGGCTGCCCGCCTTGGTTCCAGCGGTCGAATCCGCCTGCTGCATGGTCTGGCGGAAGGCTTCGCGCTTGGCGTCGATCGAAGCAGCCACAGGGGCGAGGGGGACACCCATGCCGAGCAGCGCCGCCTGCGAAAGCTGCAGGCTCGCTTCCACGGTTTCAGGTACGGCGTCGCTGACGCCCATTGCGTAGAGATGGCGGGCGTGATCGCTGTCGCGCGCGCGGGCGACGATCGGGATGTCCGGCCGCATGATGCGCACCTGGGCGATGATCGCGTCCGCGACCGTCTGCGACTGAATAGTGATCACGACGCTTGCAGCGTTGGAAAGGCCGCACGCGTTGAGGAATGCCGGATGGGTCGCGTCGCCAAAGTGGACGTCGTGGCCGTTGCTGCGATCGTCGGCGACCGAACCGGCGTCGTGATCGATCGCAACGAAGGCGATGTCGTGACGCCTGAAGAGATCACAGACAACCTTGCCCATCCGGCCGTATCCGACGACGATCGCGTGGCCTGCAAGGTGTGTCGGAGCTGAAAGCAACTCGGGCGCCGCGCGATCGACGCTCTGCATGCTGCTTGCGATACGGCGGCCGAGAATGGCAAGCGCTGGGATCAGCGTCATCGAAAGCGACGTGACTGTCAGCGTGAAGTTCGAGACTTCGCGAGAGAGAATGCCGAGCGTTGTCGCGAGGCCGATGCCGACGAAGGCGAACTCGCCGCCCGGCCCCAGCAGCAGTGCAGCCTCGACGGCGGTCGGTCTGGTGATCCGGTAGAGCCGCGCGATCAACAGCACGATGGCTGCCTTGGCGGCGATCAGCCCGAACACGCTGGCGATGATCCAGAGCGGCTCGCGCATGACCTCCCGGATGTCGATGCTCATACCGACGGTGAAGAAGAACATTCCGAGCAGCAGACCCTTGAATGGCTCGATGGTGGCCTCGATCGCGCGGCGATATTCGGTGCCGGCGAGCAGCAGGCCGGCAATGAATGCTCCGAAGGCCATCGACAGGCCGGCAGTTGCGGCGACGAAGCCCGTCGCGACGACGACGAACAACGTCGCAGCAATGAACATCTCGTTGGAGCGGGTGCTGGCGACGAGGCGGAACAGGGGCCGCAGCATGACCCTGCCGACGACGATGATTATCGTGATCGCGATTACCGCCTGCAGTAACGCGGTGCCAATGTTGGACAAAACCGAGCCGCCGGCGTTGGCGCCGAGCAGCGATATGAAAATGAGCATCGGGATGACGGCGAGATCCTGGGCCAGAAGGATCGAGAAGCTGGTGCGCCCAGCCGTCGTCGCCAGTCTGTCCTCGGACGACAATACTTCGAGCACGATGGCTGTCGAGGACAGCGCCAGCGACACACCGATGATGATCGAGGCGGGGCCGCTCAGGCCGAGGGCAACGGCGATGCCGGCGATGAGAGTGGACGAGATGGCGATCTGCAAGCCGCCGAGCCCGAACACCAGCCGCCGCATCGTCTTCAGTCGCTCGAACGACAGTTCGAGGCCGATCAGGAACAGCAGGAAAACGACCCCGAGATCGGCGATGCCGGCGACGTTCTTGGCATCGACGACGGTCAACCAATAGAGCAGCGGCGCGTCTGCGATGAAGGAGCCGAGGCCGAGCGGGCCGAGCGCGGCGCCAGCCCCGAGGTAGCCGACGACGGGGCTCAGGCCGAAGCGGCTCAGCAGCGGCACCAGGATGCCGGCCGTGCCGAGAACGACGAGCGCGTCGCTGTAGGCGGGGACATTGATCGGTGCCGCCAAGGAATTCCCCTGATCATCGCCATTGAGACGCTGCGCGAAGCTGGCGGTACGACGAACCGTGCCCCGCGCCGTAAGTCACGCCTCTCTGCGCGCGGCCGCCAGTCTGGCGCGCCCTTATCGTTGGCACTATAGCTGCTTCGCTGGCGTCTGACCGGCGGCATGACGTCATGGGGGCGGTGCCGGCGTCGCGACGATACGCACGGCTTATTGCCGGCGCTGTGTGTCCAATGCGGTTGCGATCTGCGCTGGCGCGCAGCGAAGCGTCAAGCCGATATCGCCGAACACCGTCGCGAACGGCAGACGGTGGCGTCCACGGTGAGGGTCGACGTGAATGCTTACGCTTTGCCCTTGATCTTCCGCGCGGTGCCGAGAAGCGTGCCGACGCCGTGCTCCGTCAGAAGTTCCAGCAGCACGCAGTGCGGCACCCGCCCGTCGATGATCACGACGGCCTCGACGCCCGCTTCGACGACCTCGATGCAGCCTTCGATTTTCGGGATCATGCCGCCCGAGATCGTGCCGTCGCGGATGAGCGCGCGCGCCTGCTCGGTCGTCAGCTCCGTGATGAGCTGCTTCGACTTGTCGAGAACGCCTGCGACATCGGTCAATAGCAGCAGGCGTTTCGCCCGCATGCGCGCGGCGAGCGCGGACGCGAACGTATCGGCGTTGATGTTGAGCGTCTGGCCGTCGCGATCGAAACCGATCGGCGCGACGACGGGAATGAGGTCCGATTTCGAGATGACGTCGATGATGTGCGGGTTGACCTCGATCGGATCGCCGACATAGCCGATATCGACGGCCTGCATCTGGTTCGATTCAGGGTGCGGCATCTCCGTGATCTTCTTCGCGATCATGAGATTGGCGTCTTTGCCGGAAATGCCAACCGCCTTGCCGCCCTGCCGGTTGATGGCTGAAACGATCTCCTTGTTGATGGCGCCGGCCAGCACCATCTCGACGATCTCGACCGTCGGCTTGTCGGTGACGCGCAGTCCGTGCACGAAATCGGATGTGATCGCGAGCTTCTTCAGCATGGCCGCGATCTGGGGTCCACCGCCGTGAACGACCACCGGATTGATGCCCGATTGCTTGAGGTACACGACGTCCTTGGCAAAGGCATCGGCCAGCGCCTGGTCACCCATCGCATGGCCGCCGAACTTGATGACGACGGTTTCCTCGTCGTAGCGGATCATGTGCGGCAGCGCCTCGGCGAGAATTCGCGCCTTGATCGGTGCGCTGATTTCCGAGGTATCGGCGAGGGGTGTCTCGGCCGGGCTTTTGGTATTTGCCGTTCGGGTCATCGAATAACCATCCCAGGGACGCGTCAGAAGTCGGCAGCATCGTGGCGGCCGTGATCGCGCTCCGCCCACCCTGCCGGCGCTCTTATATCGCGTTGCCAAGAGGTCACAACGGAATTCGCCAAGATTCGACGTTAGGCATTTCGGGCCAGGAAATGCGCGATTGGGCTGGCGCGGGGCGTGCGGGCATCCGAGGGATCGGTTAACCTCAGGTTCTCGGGACAGGATTCGCGCGAGGCGGGCCGATCGGTGTGACGGCGGCAGCGAATGCATTGTGTAGGTCTCAGCGGAGAGAATGGGGGTAGTGGCCGATGACGACCGGACTCGTCGAGTCTCTCGGCCAGATTCCGCTCTCCCAGAATCTGGCGGAGGCGCTGGCGCGTGCCGCGCGCTATGCCACCGCGCAAGCGCACCTGACCGTGACGCTCGAACATCTCCTCTTGGCGCTGACGGAAGATCCCGATGCGGGTCGCGTCTTTGCGATCAGTGGCGTCGATGTCGATACACTGGCCGGCGATGTTTCGAGCCAGCTTGGGCACATCGCGGAACGCGCCGATACACCGGACGTCATGGACCTCAGGATCGCGGACGATCTGCGTCAGGTTCTCGAAGCTGCCGCCGCCGCCGCGGAGGGCCGTCGGAACGCCATCGATGGCGCGATCGTGCTGGCGGCAATCGTCGGGGATGGGCGCAGCAGCGCCGCGCACCTACTGAGTGCACACGGTCTGACGTTCGCGGCGGCCATAGAGGCACTTCAGCAAGGGCCGCGAGCGGATGCGGCGCCCGAGCCGCCATTGCGGCCTGAGGTCGATGTCGCGCATGAAGACCCACCGGATGCGGTGCTGCCGAGCGATTCTGCGGTACCAAAACCTATACCTGTGCCGGGGCCCGTGCCGGCGCCCGATCCGTGGCGCGGCGAGGAAACGCCCATCGTGCACCATCAGCCGCATGGGGCCGAAGAAATACTGGCGTCGGCGCGCCAGCGCGTTCAGGGACGCATCGCGCCCGGTTTGGCGGATGGCCATGTCGCGGGAGGCTGGCCTGGAAGCCACGCGGGTTCGACCGCCGCTGCACGCATCGCACCTGAACCGGAATTGGAGCAGGCCCCAGAGCCCGAGCCCGAGCCAGAGCCGGAGCAGTATTTCGAGATGCGCGCCGAGGCCGCAGCCCCGCATCCACCGCCACAGCCCGATGTCGTGATCTCCGCCGCCGAGGCGGAAGCCGACGCTGCTTTCGACCGCATGGCGGCTGAGTTCGCGCACCGCAAAGAGGCGGAATCCGGGCCCGCGCTGCCGCAAGATTTGGCCGGCGGCGCGATGCGCCCGGCACCACCGGCGCAACGGCCGTTACCGCCGGGCGCGATTCGCCGGGCCAAATCCGGTCCGGGCCACGATCCGAACCTGCCGGAGCAACGTCCGCAAGACCTGCGCCCGCCAGACCCCCACATGCCGGATATGCGTGTTTCTGACCCGCGATCCGATTTCGGGCCTCGACCCGTGGCGTCCAGCCCCGCTCGCGGACAGCCGCCGCCGCCGCAAGTGCACGCAGCAGGCGAGCCGTGGCCGTCGGAGGCGGCGGCGCGTCCGCAGCATCAGGTGCCACTCCAGCCGGTTGGGGGCCGGCATCCTGCGATGCCCATGCCCATGCCGCATGTGCCGGGCCACGGTCCCATTCCTGGCCAGCCGCCGCCCGGTCGACCGCAGGGACCGTCACGACAAGCGCCGCCGCAATCGATGCCGTCACGGCCGCAGCCGTCGCCCTACCCGCCTTTTCGGCAGGATGCACAGGCGCCCGGCCATGGCGCCGCCACCGATCGGCTACCGCCACCGCCAAAGCCATTTCAGCCAGCGCCCTCCGCGCGGGGAGGTCCGCCGACGCACGCCGCCGCCGAACCACCGCCGCCACCGCCCTTTGGTGCGCCCGGCCAGCAACACGCGCCGGCCCACGCGGAGGGTCAGCCCGTCCGCCCCGCGCCTCGCACGGCGCCGCCAGCCGGCGATGGCCATGAAAGCGATGCGCGCCAGAGGCGTCCCGGCGTCACGAGTTTCGGGCAATTGGTCGAGAACATCCCGCGCGCCATGCGGATCGCCGTGCCCGCGGTCGTCGAAGCCCGCATCGCACGGGCTGAAGTGGCGTCCGTTGCTCAAGGCTTGAGTGGCTCCGGCGCGGTTTGGCGTCACGACTTGACCATCACGAAAGCGATGTCGGTCCGCCTCCGGGCTCCAGACGGCGGTTTCTTCATCGAGACGTCGTCGCCGGAGACGCAGTGGATCGAGAATGTCCACGGCCTGATGACGGACGACTACGCGAGTTGGCGATGGACCGTGACGCCGCGAACATCGGGACGCAAGCGACTGCAGCTCATCATATCGGCCCGCACCGTCGGCACCGACGGGCTGACGGCCGAGACGGCGCTTCCAGATCAGGTCGTCGAGATCAAGGTGCGGACAAATTACCGGATCGTCGCGAAGCGCGTCGCGGGATGGGCGGCAGCGGCGGTGGTCGGCGGCGTGCTCGCGCGGTTCGGCGAAGGTGTGCCGGAGATCGTGTCGCAACTGGTCGCGGCGGTCGTCAGGTAGCAGTCGGCGCGCGTCGTTTGCCCGATGGCGAGTGTGCCCACTGCTTGGCGGCGATCACGCGATGCCACGCTCCGCCAGCAGTACGGAAATCGCGCCGCGCAGCATGTCGATTCCTGCGCCGGTTTCCGATGAGGTCGCGATCAATTCCGGGTAGGCGGCCGGACGGCGGGCGAGTGCCTTTCGTGCGCCAGCGGCCACTGCTTCCAGGGCATGCGGCGGGATCTTGTCGGCCTTGGTCAGCACGATCTGATACGAAACAGCGGCGGTATCGAGCATGTCGAGCACGGTCGCGTCGACGGGCTTGATGCCGTGACGACTGTCGATCAGCAGATAGACCCGTGCCAGCGTCGGCCGGCCGCGCAGATAATCATTCACCAGTCCGGTCCAGGCATCCACCTTCGCCTTTGGCGCCTTGGCGAAGCCATAGCCCGGCATGTCGACGAGGAACATCGGCACGCCGTCGGTTTGGAAAAAGTTGAGTTCCTGCGTCCGGCCCGGCGTGTTGGACGTGCGCGCGAGGCCGCCCTGCCGCACGAGCGCATTGATGAGGCTCGACTTGCCGACGTTGGAGCGGCCGGCGAAGGCGATTTCCGCAACCTCGGCCGGTGGCAGGAAATCGAGCGATGGCACGCCGCGAACGAAGGTCCATTGCCGCTCGAATAGGCGGTGACCGGCCTCGAGCTGGTCGTCGGTCAGGGTCTGCGACATGCCGGCATTCTCCCGAGTGGGGCGTGGCCGCGATGAGCATGGCCGGGCTCGCCGACGTCCCGCGGGGCAGGCGACGGGCTGCGTTCGGCCGGCGCGTCAGCCCGCATGCTTTGGTCCGCCAGGATCGCCGGCGATGGCGGTAGATGCCGCCCGCGTCGCGGCTAGGACTTGTCCTTGCCGCTATTCCCCAAGAGACGCCCGATCGGCGCCAACGTCGATTTGATGTTGTCCAACAGCGGAACCTCCGTGCCCTGCCGCTTCATGATCGTCCACTGCTGAGCGATCGAGAGCACGTTGTTCCAGGCCCAGTAGATCACGAGACCGGCGGGGAACGTGGCGAGCAGGAAGGTGAACAGCACCGGCATCCAGTTGAACACCATCTGTTGCGTCGGATCGGGCTGCTTCGGATTGAGCTGCATCTGGATCCACATCGTGATGCCCATCAGCAGCGGCCAGACGCCGATGTGCAGGAACTCCGGCACCGCGAACGGCAGCAAGCCGAACAGGTTGAACAGCGATGTCGGGTCGGGTGCGGAGAGATCCTTGATCCACCCGAAGAAGGGTGCGTGACGCATATCGATGGTGACGAACAGCACCTTATAGAGTGCGAAGAACACCGGGATCTGCAGGAGGATCGGCAGACAGCCCGCGAGCGGGTTGATCTTCTCTTTCTGGTAAAGCGCCATCAACTCCTGTTGCTGGCGCGCCTTGTCGTCCTTGAAGCGTTCGCGCAGCTTTTCCATCTCGGGCTGCAGCTTCTTCATCTTCCCCATCGACTCGTAGCTCTTGTTGGCGAGCGGGAAGAAGGCCGCCTTGACGATGACGGTGACTGCGAGGATGGCGATGCCGAAGTTGCCGATCAGTTTGTACAGCCAGTCGATGAGATAGAAGAGCGGCTTGGTGATGAAGTAGAACCAGCCCCAGTCGATCATCAGGTCGAACTGCTTGATGCCGATCTTCTCCTGGTAGCCCTCGATCAGCTCGACCTTCTTGGCGCCGGCATAAAGGCGCGACTGGACGGTCTCGCTCGAGCCAGGCCCGACGGAAACGGCGGGCATCAGGTAATCGGTCTGGTAGGTGTCCGCCCCCGACTGTGCCGATTGCGGGGTGCCGGTGAAGCGGGCGCGGAACGGCTGCTTCTGATCGGGGATCAGTGCGGCTGCCCAATATTTGTCGGTGATGCCGAGCCAGCCGCCGACGACGTTCTCGAGCAGCTTGTGATTTTCGGGCTTGCGCGCGTCGCCATAGGTGATCTCCTGCAAGCCTTGCTCGCCGGCGACACCGATCAGGCCTTCGTGCAGAATGTAGTAACCGGCGACGAGCGGCGTTCCATACCGGTAGATGCGTCCATAGGGATGCAGCTTGACGTTGGCACTCGTCGTGTTCTCGACGCGGTCGGCGATCGTGAACATGTAGTTGGCATCGAGCGCGATCGTTCGCTGGAATTTGAGGCCGGTGCCATTGTCCCATGTCAGCGTTACGGGCGAATCCTGCGTCAGCTTTCCGCTGCCCGTCTGGGTCCACACCGTCTCGCGGCCAGGCATCTTCTGGCCTGCGGTCTCGGCCACCCAGCCGAATTCGGCGAAATAGGGTTCAGGTGCTTCGGACGGCGAGAACAGCACGACGTTGGGACTCGCGGGATTGACCTTCTCGCGATATTTCGCAAGCACCAGATCGTCGATGCGACCGCCCTTGAGGCCGATCGATCCGATGAGCGACGGCGTCGCGATGCCGACGCGGCCAGTGGTGTCGCTGGCAATGGCGGCGGAGCGTGTCGCGGCCTTTGCCGGGCTCGGTGCGCTGCCGTCGGGTGCGGTGGCACCGGCCTGGCCGGTTGCACCCGGTATGGCTGGGGGAGCGCCTTCGGTGGCGGGCGGCGTCCCGGCGGCGGGGCCAGACTTCGCCTTGTTTTCTATCGCGATCCGCTCCTGCTCGGCCTTCATCTTCGGGCCGGCATAGAAGTACTGCCACGTGAACAGAACCACCATCGACAGGCCGATGGCTATCAGGATGTTCTGGGAGTTGTCAGGGTCGCGATTATTCATTCGGCGCCTCGGGTCGGCGTTTGCCTGGGGACGGTCATGGGCGCCGAAGGCAACCCTAAGGCACCGCGAACCCTCATGATCGGTTTCGGTGGGGATCGCTGCGGCTCTTTATCCGCCTCGGGTGATGCACGCGATGGAACGCGTCTTCAAGTTCCTTTTTCAGCACGTCGAACGGCTGAGTGAGGGCAGGTTGCCGCGCAACGATCACGTAATCATGGCCCGGCTTTGCCAAATCGGCGGCGATACTGGCAATCGCAGCCTTCAATCTGCGGCGAATTCGATTGCGCTCGACGGCGCCGCCGAGCTTCTTCGTGATGGTGAAGCCGAAACGCGGCGGTCCGGGCCGTAAGTCGGCAATGCCGCCAAGGTTCGCTCCACTTCCGATGCGCGGCTTGGTCTCCAGCACGAAACAAGCGCTCGACCAACGCGATCCGCCTCGAATACGCAGGAAATCAGGCCGCTTCTTCAGAGTAGCCAGTGCCACGAAGCCAACCCCGCGCTTGCTGCCTGCGCCGCGCGCGTCCAAGCCCTGCGGTATGGGCGCGCATCAGCCGAGCAGGCGGAGACGAGCCCGCGCTTGCCGCGAAACTCGGACGCGCTGCCGCGACGATCAGGCGCTCAAACGCTTGCGGCCCTTGGCGCGGCGGCGGGCGAGTACCTTCATGCCACCCTTCGTGAGCATGCGGGCGCGGAAGCCGTGGCGGCGCTTGCGAACGAGCCGGCTTGGTTGATAGGTGCGTTTCACTGACGTGTCTCCGTATCGCGAAGTAGGGGGTGAGCCGAGGCGACCCCGTGAAAATGCTTTCGCCGACCGCGCATTACCCGCAACAATGGGTCCGCGCGTGTCAGCGACGGCTAAATCTGGAAGCTGGCGGGTTATAGGGTCGCGTTCGTGCGAAGTCAATCGAGCGGCGCGGCGGCGGTTGTCTTGCCTCACGCCGCCTCCAGCCATCGGGTCGCGCCGCTATGTCACGGAAATCACGAATTGATCACGCGGCGACTTAGCGGTGTTCACGCCCTTTCAACTTGCCCGCCAAGTTATCACGTGCAGTTGAGACCCCATTTTCTTCGGTGACGATTTGGCTCATTTTGCCGGCCAAGTTGCCATCCGCCGCAGTGTCGGCACACCCGCAATATACTTGAAATAGAGAGATAGTAATGACTTTGAGCGTCCTACCCGTTTCACTGTCTTCGGCACCTGCTGTTCTGATCAAGACCGCCCGTCAGAGTGGTTACGCCAGTGTCAGTGCCTTTGGTTCGGTTCGCCTGCGCGTCGCCGTGCGGGCGGCTCTTCTCGGGTCGGTGATGGTCCAGGCACTTTGCCAGATCCTGCCGATACCGGCAGCCTTGGCGGCCAACACGATCACCGATGCCTTCAGGCCCAATGCCGCCGGCGCGACAGCGACGATCGACCACTCTGTTTGGGATCAATTGCTAAAGACCTTCGTCAAGCCGTCTCCGGATGGCGTCAACCGCGTCGACTACAAGGCGTTCAAGGACAGCTCCCATGCCGTGCTCAAGTCCTATGTCGCTCGACTCGAGGCGGCGGACCCTGGGACGCTCGACCGGCCGGAGCAGTTCGCATTCTGGGCGAACCTCTACAACGCGAAGACGATCGACATTGTCCTCGACCACTATCCGGTGGCCTCGATCCGCGATATTTCGCTCGAGAGCGGGCTTTTCGATTTCCTCAAGAAGAGCGTCGGCGCTGGCGGTCCGTGGAAGGCGGAGGTGGTCCGCGTCAAGGGCCGGGCATTGAGCCTCGACAACATCGAGCACGACATCTTGCGGCCCGTGTTCAAGGACCCGCGCGTCCATTACGCGGTCAATTGCTCCTCATACGGCTGCCCGAACCTGATGACCGAGGCCTTCACCGGCGCCAAGCTCGATATGCAACTCGATGCCGGCGCGCGTGCCTTCGTCAATCATCCCCGCGGCATCAGGGTGGTCGACGGCAGCCTTATGGTTTCGTCGATCTATAGCTGGTTCAAGGCTGATTTCGGCGGTGATGACGCGGGTGTTCTGGCCCACGTCCGCCGGTATGCGGCACCGCCGCTGGCGGCAAAGCTCGACGGTGTGACCGCGATTGGCGGACACGACTACGATTGGCGCCTCAACGACGTCCAGCGCTGAAACATCAAACGGTGACCAGCGCCCCCGTCGCAGTTAAACCAGTGCATGCCAGCAGGGCGCGCAATCAGGACATCAAGCCATGATCAAGCCCAAGCCGGAGCCTAAGCAAGGCTCGATAGATCCGCCGAAGAACGCCGCGGACGCACCCGCCGCACAGCAGAGCGCGCTCCGGCGTTGGGCGCCGCTCGCCGCCATCGCGGCACTGATGGCGAGCGCATACGCGTTCGGTCTCCACGAGTATCTCTCGTTCAAGACAATCGGGCTCAACTACGAAGCGCTGCGGGCCTTCATCGCCGACAACATCGTCGTGGCGGTGCTGGCCTACATCGCGCTTTATATCGCCGTGGTGGCGCTGTCTTTGCCGGGCGGCCTCGTCATGACGCTCTCGGGGGGCCTGCTGTTCGGCTGGCTCGTCGGCGCGGCGGCTACCGTCGTCGGCGCGACGATCGGCGCCACCATCATTTTTCTCGTTGCCAAGACGTCGTTCGGCGAAGGCATCGCTGCCAAGGCCGGTCCGTGGATCGGCAGGTTGCGTGCCGGCTTCCAGGAGAATGCCCTGAGCTATCTGCTGTTCCTGCGGCTCGTTCCGCTGTTTCCGTTCTTCGTCGTCAATCTCGCGCCGGCGCTGCTCGGCGTTCCCCTCTCGACGTATGTGCTCGGCACGGTCATCGGCATCATTCCGGGCACCACGGCTTTCTCCGTGCTCGGCGCCGGTCTCGGCAGCGCGGTCGAAGCGCAAAACGCCATCTACAATGCGTGCATCGCCGGCAAAGTCGGCGCGGCAGCGGATGCCTGCACCTACACAATCGATACCAAGGCGTTGGTGACGCCGGAGTTGCTGGCAGCCTTCGCGCTGCTCGGCGTTGTCGCCCTCATTCCCGTTGCCCTCAAGAAATGGAGCTCTCGTAATGCCAACGCCTGAAACACCATCGACGTCAGGGGATGTGATGGATGTCGACCTCTGTGTCATCGGCGCGGGCTCGGGCGGCTTGTCGGTCGCGGCGGCGGCAGCGGCATTCGGCCAGAAGGTCGTACTGATCGAGAAGGGGCTCATGGGTGGAGACTGCCTCAACTACGGCTGCGTACCATCGAAGGCGATGATCGCCGCGGGCCGGCGCGCCCACCAGATGCGTACGTCCGCACCCTTCGGTATCGCGCCCGTCGAGCCGAACATCGACCCGCGCGCCGTGCAGCAGCACGTGCGTCAGGTCATCGATGCGATTGCTCCGAACGACAGCGTCGAGCGCTTCACCGGCCTCGGTGTCATCGTCATCCAGGCGCCCGGCCGTTTCGTCGACAAGCAGACGGTGGCTGCCGGCGACAAGCGGATCACGGCACGGCGTTTCGTCGTCGCGACCGGATCGTCGCCTGTGGTGCCGCCCATTCCCGGGCTCGCCGAAGTGCCCTATTTCACCAATGAAACGGTGTTCGAGAACCGCGAGCGCATCCCGCATCTCATCGTCATCGGCGGCGGTCCGATCGGTATGGAACTGGCGCAGGCGCACATGCGTCTCGGCGCGCGTGTCACCGTGCTCGAGGGTCTGAAGGCGCTGGGCAAGGACGATCCGGAAATGACCGCGGTGGTGCTGAAGGAGTTGCGCCATGAGGGTTTGGTCATCCGCGAAGGTGCCAAGGTCTCGCGAGTTGATGGGGTCGCCGGCGATATCCGCGTCACGATTGGCGAAGGCGAAGCGGCCGAAACCGTTTCCGGCACACATCTTCTGCTGGCGGTCGGCCGTCGCCCGAATACCGCCGATCTCGGTCTCGACGCAGCCGGCATCAAGCACGAGCGCAGCGGCATCACGGTGTCGTCTGGCCTCGTCACGTCCAATCCCAAGGTTTTTGCGATTGGCGACGTGATCGGCGGCCTGCAGTTCACGCACGTTGCCAACTATCACGCCGGCCTCGTCATTCGCCGCGCCCTGTTCCGCTTGCCGGCCAAGGTCGACGCCTCGATCGTCCCCTGGGTCACCTACACCGATCCCGAGTTGGCCCACGTCGGGCTGACTGAAGATCAGGCCCGGCAGAAATCGGGCAAGAAGATCAACGTTCTCCGGTGGCCCTATCACGAAAACGACCGCGCGCAGGCGGAGCGCGCGACGGTCGGGCACGTCAAGGTGGTGACCGATGGCCGTGGCCGCATTCTCGGTGCCACGATCGTCGGCGAGCACGCCGGTGAACTCATTCAGATCTGGGCACTTGCGGTCTCACAAAAAATGAAGATCAAGGCGATGACGGCTTATATTTCTCCCTATCCGACGCTGTCTGAAATCAACAAGCGGGCGGCATACCGGTTCTATGCCACTGCGCCCAGTTCCCCCGTCGTGCGCAAGGCGATCGCGCTGCTCGCCAAGCTTGGTTGATGACTGCTCGTCGCCTCGCGCCCTTTCGAGTTGGACCTGCGACGGACATTGTGCGTTAGCCGCCTTGCCCGCCGGGCCGTGTGACCGTAAGCGTTTGTGCTAGTGTTAGCTTGGGTTTCTGGTGAAACTTCGTGAGGCTGGTCGAGCGGGCCGGCGCTGCGATTGAGCCTTGCAGGTCTCACGGACCAGGTCTCACGGCCAGGGTCTGGCCGCCCAGGTCTCATTCACAGGGCAAACGGAACGTAGCGTGGAGCATAACGTCAGGGAGCCGTTTCATCCGCATGCGCCGGCACCCGCGCCGCCGCATCGCACACCCGTGCGCACGGTGATCGACGCGTCGCGGAGCGGCTGGCTGCGGCTCGGCCTGCCGGCGAAGCTGCTGTTGCTGACGTCCGCCTTCGTCATGCTCGCGGAGATCCTGATCTTCGTACCGTCTGTTGCCAACCATCGCATATCCTGGCTGAGCGACCGGCTGACGGCCGCACAGATCGCCTCGCTCGCGGCGGAGGCCGTGCCGGGCGGGTCGGTACCGCCGAAGGTGCGCGCCGAGTTGCTGCGCACCGCCGAGGTCAAGGCCGTCGCCATTCGCCGCGACGGTCGCCGCCGCATGGTGCTGCCGGCGGAAGAACCCATGTCGATCGATGCTCATTTCGATCTGCGCCCGCGCGACGAAGGCGTTCTGGCCGGTATCGCGACGCGGCTCGGGTTGATCGGCGACGCCTTCGGCACGTTCGTGCACGGTGGCGATCGCGTCATTCGCGTCACCGGTCCTGTCGGCGCCAACCCGGAAGACTTCATCGAGATCGTCATTCCGGAGCGGCCGCTGAAGCAGGTGATGTTGCGTTACGGCCTCAATATCCTGGCGCTTTCGATCATGATTTCGCTGATCACGGCGGCGCTCGTCTATTTCGCGCTCTCGTATCTGCTGGTGGCGCCGATGATGCGCATCACGCGCAACATGGTGCACTTTTCCGCCAATCCGGAAGACCCCGAGCGGATCATCGTGCCGTCGGCGCGCACCGACGAGATCGGCACGGCCGAGCGTGAACTTTCGCGGATGCAGCGTGAACTATCCCAGCTATTTCTGCAGAAGAACCGCCTGGCACAGCTCGGTCTCGCCGTCAGCAAGATCAATCACGATCTGCGCAACATGCTGGCCAATGCCCAGTTGATTTCGGATCGGCTGACCGCCATTCCCGACGAGACGGTGCAGAGGTTCGCGCCCAAGCTCATCGCCTCGCTCGATCGCGCCATAAACTTCTGCAACGATTCACTCAAGTTCGGCCGTGCCGAGGAGGCGGCTCCCCGCCGCGAGCTGATGCGCCTGCGCCCGCTCGTGGCAGAGGTCGGCGACGGCCTCGGATTGCCGCGCGAGGGCGTCGTCGACTGGCGACTCGAGATCGACGACGTCCTTCGCATCGACGCGGATCGTGACCACCTTTTCAGGGTCATGAGCAACCTTGTGCGCAATGCGCTCCAGGCCATAGAGGGGCAGGAGGACGCGGCGACAACGGGGCTGATACATGTGCGGGCATGGCGGCACGGACGCCAGGTTTCGATCGAGGTCCGCGACAATGGCCCGGGCGTGCCCGCGCGGGCGCGCGAGCATCTGTTCCGTGCCTTCCAGGGGGGCATGCGCAAGGGCGGGACCGGTCTCGGGCTAGCGATCGCGGCCGAGTTGGTTGCAGCACACGGCGGCAAGCTGCGGCTGCTCGATACCGACCGAGGCGCTGCGTTTCTGCTCGAGTTGCCGGACCGCCCCGCGCACGGTTGAGGCTTTTCGGCCGAGGCTCCCCGCGGCATCGGCGGGCGCCGCAGGTGGCGTTGTTCCGTCAACCCGCCGCTTGTGAAAAGACCCATTCGGAAGCACTTGCGTTCGCGGCGCCGAGCGACTAGTAGTGTCGCTCCCTGCGGGCGAAGCGCGTTGCGCGCCCGGATGGGTCGTGTGCGCACGGCACACAAAATCGGCAGGCGCCCGTAGCTCAGCTGGATAGAGCACCAGACTACGAATCTGGGGGTCAGAGGCTCGAATCCTTTCGGGCGCGCCATTAAAATCAAGCACTCGGACCAGACGCGAGGATGTGATCACGACGCTTCGTCCCGACGGCAAG
>JAGRKS010000155.1:20754-69262 GCA_020442185.1 Hyphomicrobiaceae bacterium | reverse complement strand
ATGATCGTCGACCTCATGCGCAACGATCTCGGCCGGATCGCCGAGACGGGCAGCGTCTCGGTCACCGATCTGTTCACCGTCGAGACCTTTCGCACGCTGCACCAGATGACGTCCGGAGTGCGCGCGCGCCTCAAGGAGGGCATCGGCCTCGCCGAAATGCTGCAGGCGATCTTCCCGCCGGGGTCGGTTACGGGTGCACCGAAATTCCGTGCCATGGAATTGATCCGCGAATATGAAACCGAGGCGCGCGGGGTCTATTGCGGGGCAATCGGCACAATCGCACCCGACGGCGAAGCGCTGTTCAACGTGGCGATCCGAACGCCGGTGATCTTCCGCGACGGCACCGGCGAAATGGGCATCGGCTCGGGCGTCGTCTACGATTCGGAAGGCGCCAAGGAATATGCCGAGTGCCTGCTCAAGTTGAAGTTCCTGACCGATCCGCCGAAGAGTTTCGAATTGATCGAGACAATGCTCTACGACGGCGATAACGGCTTCGTACTGTTCGAGCGCCACATCGAGCGGCTCGCCGCGTCCGCCGGATATTTCGGTTTTCCGTTCGACGAGCGCGGCGTGCGCTCAGCGCTCCAGTCCGCGGTCAGGGAACGACAGGGCGAGCGGTTGCGCGTGCGCCTGCTTCTCGCCGAGGACGGGCGCGTGACCGTGACAGCGGTGCCGCAGCCCGAGCCGACGGGGCAACCGATGCGCTATGTCGTATCGCCGACGCGGCTCAACGCATCCGACATGTTTCTCTTTCACAAGACGACGCGGCGCGAACTCTACGACAGGGAATGGCAACAGTTCCACGACAGCGTCGGTGCCGACGAGGTCGTCTATCTGAACGAGGAAGGCGATCTGGCGGAGGGGAGCCGCACGTCGATCTTCGTGGCGCGCGACGGCCGGCTGCTGACGCCCCCCCTTTCGGCCGGATTGCTGCCGGGCACACTGCGCGCCGAACTCATCGCGAGCGGGCGCGCGGTCGAAGCGCGATTGACGCTCGCGGATCTCGCGGTTGCGGACGAGGTCTATCTTGGAAATTCAGTTCGCGGGTTGATTCGCGCCGAGCCGTTGCCGGAGTGACCGACAAGTCGGCGCGCCCGGGGGCTCGAACCACCGCGCCGCAACAACCGCCCCGGCTCCGCCATTCGACGCTTCGCCGCGCAATGGAGGCGCCTTCTGGACTGGTTAGCGCGCGTTCAGCGGCGTCTGCACGGCGACAGGCTTCAGCGCTTCCTCGACGGAGGAGCCGGTGCTCAGAAATGCCGCGAATGTCAAAGCGATAGCGGCCAGCGAAATCGCCAGAGCAATGGCAATTTCGCGCCGCGATGTCTGAATTCGCCGCGTGTAGGCGCTAGGTATATCGTTCCGCATCATGCGTCTTTGGTCGCAGTAGCCCGCGCTGCGCACCAGAGCGCTGAACGCCGCGCGACAGAACAGCACACGTTACGTATTGGGAAACGACAATGCGACGGCCGGCACGAATGGCGTGACGGCCGTGACGCTGCTCGTAGCCCGCAAGATATTGTCACAGTCCCCGCATCATGCAGCCGGCGAGCAGAACGATGTGGGCGAACAGCAGGGCCCAGAACTCGTTGCCTGTCAGCATCGGGATTTCGGCACTGAAGAACTTGGTTATCAGGACCGTTACCGTCACGATGATGGCGAACACGAATGTCAGGATGCTGGGTGCTTTGAGGGCCATCACGGTGGTTCTCCTTGTCCGGCTGAAATCCAGATCAGCGCGGTGTGTTTGCGATTCGGCTGCGGGCCCGCGACTCGAACCTCGCTGCCAGTCTGAAGCGGCTTATAGCAGTCGCTCGGCGGAGCCGCAGCTGCGGTGCGCAGCCCCTGTGGGCAACTTGTTGCGGGCGGAGAAGTTTTCCGTTTTGGCCGCGACATTTGCACATCGCTCGCGCCGTTTGGCCGCCGGCCCGTTCCGGGTGTCGCGGACAGGTGGACCGGTGCGCCGCTCCTGAAAACTTGCGGTGCGCCGCCACGTGGGGCGCCCGGCCGGCCATGCACATTGAGTCGCCCTTGTCGGTCGTCAGTGCTCGGTCGTTGCCGGTGCCTTCGCGCCCGCCTCGGCCGCTTTGGCCGTGCCGTTCTTCGACGCCGTGGACATGACGTCTTTGGGTGCGGACACTGGTGCGGTCCGCGCCGGAGCGGCTCCCGTGGCTCCCGTTACCGGCGCCTCGGTCTCGCGCCGTCGGCGCGGCACGAGTAGCCGTCGCAGCAGCAGCAGCACGAACAGCACCGCGAGCCCGAGCACGCCGACCGCAACAGGATGTTTTTCCCATATCAGCATCGGGCTGACGCGGCCTTCCCAAGCGCGCCTGATGTCTTGATACGCGGCGACTGGATCGAGCACGCCCTGTGGACGCAGCATCATCTCGACCGCGGCGTCTTGGTCTCGGCTGGCGATGACCGCGCTGCGGACCCGTTCGGAGGCGATCAAACGCATGGCGCCGGGCTCGCCGGCAACGGCCTTCAGCACGCGCTCGCGCGGTGATTTCTCGAGTTTGCCGAGATAGCCCGCGAGTGCTTCGAGTTCGCCCTCCGTGAGACTCCGTGCCAATGTCTTGAGGTCTGCCGTGTCGAGGTCGAACAGGGTGTCGCGCGCCGCGCGGCTGACTCTCGAAAGGCGAACGATCGCGAGGCGATCGGACACCGCGAGCACGCGGCCGAGGCTTGCCGTGGTGAAGTCTTCGGGCTTCGACCGGCGGTAGATGTCGTGCGTGACCACGTCGTCGATCCGGCTGCCAGCGACAGCGACCCAGTTCAGGGCGGTATCGACCGAACGCGTCGCCCGCGCGATCTCCATGGCGGCCTCCGGCATCTTCGTCACGGCCTGATCGAGCGAGCCGCTTTCGAGGCGCGTGGCGAGGCCGTCCGCTCCTTCCTCGGCGAGCACCAGAGCCACGACTTCGTCCATGCGCGCGAGATGTTCGGCCGACAGGCTGTTCAGATAGCGGCGGAACTTCTCGTCGCCCTCGGCAATCTCGAGCACCTTGGCATGCGCGACCCGGAAGCCCTGCCAGACGTCGATGACGTGCTCGGCGGATTTGGCGGCGATTTCCTTGAGGTGATCGCGGATCTGGTCGGCGAGCGTCGTTGCGAGTTCGGCGCGCACATTCGCCTTGCTGTTCTCCGATTTCATTTCGTCGGCGATGATCGGGAGAACGCCGTGCCGCAGATCCCAGATATCCTTTGCGATGAGCACCAGACCGACGCCACCAGCCGCGACCGAAACGAGCCGCGAGAGCACGCTGCCGACGAGGCGCTGCCCCAGTCGTCGCGCCATGTTCGCCATCTGCCGGCGGAGCACGAGGATCGCCGCGCCGGTGATGCCGCCGCTCGCCTGCTTCAGCTTGTCGGCAGCCGAGACGGAGGCGGTCGCATCATCGGGACCGATTTTGAAATCGCCCTCCGCATCGCGCGTCACGATGCGGGCGACGGTCGATCCATAGCGCGGGCCGAGGAAGGCCTCGAGGCAGGAGAGGGACGGCTCGGCGGCGTCGACCGTCGCCAATTCGAGGTGTTTCCCGAGTTCGCGGCCGACACCCGTAGCCAAACTTTCGATGGCTGTTTTCATCGCATCCGAGCGATAGACGCGCTCGGCGACCGCAACCGCCAGTTCCTGCGCCTTCTCCTTCGAGGCGAGGCTCGATATCAGGCTGCCCCAACTGGTCTGGTCGCGCACTTCGCCGACCGCGATGTCGACGCGTGCATCGAGAATCTGGTCGACGTTGCCGGAGCGCCATTCGTCGCCGACGAGCGCGACATAGTCGATCGTCGAGGTCCCGGCTTCGAGGGCTTTGAGGGTGATCGCCTCGATGGCCGAGCGGAACGCGGTCTCATCGCGGGTCTGGCAGGCTTCGTAGTCGGCGCGCGTCATCGTCATGCGCTGGCGTTCGCCTGGCGCGGCATGCGCGACGGCCGACTGCAGCGCCGGTGTGACGATGGGCGCCAGCAGCGAGGCTATGACGAGGCTTGCGGCGGCGCGTCGGTAAGGGCGATGCAACGGCTGCTCCCGTGGTGATGGCGTCAAGGCAAGGTCCAGTTCCGGGGGCGGACCCGCAATCCCGCATTGTCGTATAACGCAATTGAGCGAAGAGCGTGACGACAGACCCGCGCTGGTTCTCCCTATTTCGCAATCTGTTGTCTTCGCGTCGCGTCACGCGGTTGACCGCCGGTCCTGCCCGACGCATTGATGAAACCGGTTACAGTACGGAGGAAGCGTCGACCGATGACGGGGGGCGGCGTCCGCCGGGTGAATGCCTCGGTGCCTACCGGCGGCCGGACCGCTGCAGTACATATGTGTTCGTCGGGGGAGACGTTGCAATGTCTTCGGTTCTGGCAGGCGTGATTGCCTACATCGTCGTCCAGTTCGCGATCGGCGCCTTCGTTTCTCGCAACATCAAGACCGAGACCGATTATATCAACGCCGGACGCCGCATCGGCACGGTGATCGGCGCATTCACCGTCTTCGCGACCTGGTTCGGCGCCGAGGTGGTGGTTGGCACATCGGGCGCCGTCTATGAAGCGGGCCTCAGCGGCGCCCAGTTTGATCCGTTCGGCTATGCGCTTTCGCTGTTCATCGCCGGGGTGGTGTTCGCCGCTGCCCTGTGGCGGCAGGGCCTGACCACCTTTGCGGATTTCTTCGCTCGGCGGTTCGGCACGGCTACGGAGCGCGTCGTGGTGTTCATGCTGGTGCCGGGGAGCGTGTTCTGGGCCGCGGCGCAGATCCGTGCGTTCGGGCAGATCGTCAGCGGCGTTTCCGAGATCGACGCCACGGTCGCGATCACGATCGCGGCGATCGTCGTTTGTGCCTACACCGTGCTCGGCGGCCTGATGGCGGATGCCATTACCGATCTGGTGCAGGGCATTGCCGTGATCTTCGGGTTGGTTTTGCTGGTCTGGCTCGTGTCGTCCTCGCTGGGAGGCATCGAGGCCAGTCTCGCAGCGGTGCCTCGAGACCGGCTGGTGCTGACGCCCGTATCCACTACGCCGCCGCTCGAGATCCTTGAAAAATGGCTGGTGCCCATCTGCGGCACCGTCGTCGCCATCGAACTCATCTCGCGCATCCTCGGCTGCCGATCAGCCAAGGTTGCTTCGCGAGCGACGATTGCCGGCGCCGGCCTCTACCTGATCGTCGGTCTCTTGCCGGTCTACCTCGGCCTCGTCGGCCCGATGGTGTTGCCGGGCCTCGAGGGCGATGCCCTCGAGCAGGTCGTGCCGTTGCTGGCCGAGCGGTTCCTGCCTGGCGCGTTGCACATCATCTTCGCAGGCGCGCTGATTTCAGCCATCCTCTCGACGGTCGATTCGACACTCGTCGCAGCGGCATCGCTGCTCTCGCACAACCTCTTCATTCCAGCCCTGTCGATATCCGAAAGCCGTGCCCGACTGCTGTCGGTTCGCTTGACGGTCGTCGCGTTGGCGACGCTCGCGTATGGGCTCGCGATGAATGCGGGCTCTGTCCGCGACCTCGTCGAGACTGCCGCGGCATTCGGCAGCTCTGGTGTGATGGTCTGCCTCGTGATCGGCCTCTTCACCCGGATCGGTAGCGCGCCGAGCGCCCTCGCGGCCTTGTTTACCGGCTCGGGGGTCTGGATCGTGGCGACAATCACGGGGTGGTCGACGACGCCCTACACCCTCGCATTGGCAGCGGCACTTCTCGCCTATGCGGCCGGACTTCCGTTCTCGGCGCGTTGGCCTCATCCGGCACACGAAGGTAAGGCCGGTTAAGCATATGTTTCGTTCGGAACGGTTCATTCACGCGAAGTTGCGTACTCTCGATTGATATGTGTCGGACAGCAATTGTCCGCACGCAGACCGGCAAACGAGGGCGAGGGTTTCATGTTGGTGGCAGGGGCAGTACGGGCGTGCCGACCCTGCGGCCATTTAACAGGGCGGTCACAATTTCGTTCGCGAAATTGTGTTGCGAATCCGGAACTTCTCCCAAATATTTCCGTTTGTTGCATGTCTTGGATGAGGTTGCGTCACACTGACCTATCGCCATCGCGAGTATCTCTGTCAAAACGATCGCAAAGGGTTCGTGCTGACCTTACGGGCGGCATGAACCGTTTGCGTGCTCGAGGCGACTTAACCGACGTGACCTTTCACTCGGGCGAAACCCTCACCGCATTCGAAGCGTCGGTGGCCAAAAAGCAGCCGTCGGCCAAAAAGATCGAGATCCTTACGGCGCCTTCGCGCGCCCAAAAGGGCCACTACGAGGAAGCACCGAGACCGTTGGGCTGAAGGACGCCATTACCCCGGATAAATAGGGGCTTGGCTGACGGGATCATCATGGGCTACTCCTAGGATTCGAGTGGCGTAAGAGCGAGTTAAGTTAACTGCATGAAAAAGAAAGAAAAAGCAGGTAACTACCAGGGCAGCTACAAGGTCGCTGGCGGTCGCTACGGCGTACTGCTGATCCACAGTCTTGGTGGGACGCCCGTTGAATTGCGCCATTTGGCTCAGTCACTTGGCCGTTCCGGCTTCACCGTTTCCTGTCCGTTTGTACCGGGAATGACGGCCGGAACTGACATTTCCGGCATCTCGACCTGGGAAGACTGGTTCGCCGGCATCGAAGCGTCCTATGCCGAGCTGGCGGAAACGTGCGACACGATTTACGTCGGCGGTCTTTCGGCTGGCAGCATCCTCGGCCTTCACCTCGCGACAAAGCACCCCGAGACCATCGGCGGCTTGATCCTTCTGGCGCCGACGCTGTGGCCCAACGGCTGGGCGATCCCGTGGTATTTCAATTTCTTCCGGCTGGTCAACGACCGCTTCAGTGCGCGTCTGTTCCACTTCCGTCAGCGTGAGCCGTTCGGCATCAAGGACGAGCGGATTCGCAAATTCGCGATCGAGAGCTTTGCCAACGACGAGCGGCCCGTCGAAGACATCTTCGGCCGTGGTGGTGGGCTCGTCTATCAGTTCCGCAGGCTCGTGCGCCGGGTGCAGCGCCAGTTGGGCGAAATCAACCAGCCTGCGCTCGTCATTCACCCGCGCCAGGACGACCAGTCGGATTTGTCGAATGCGTTTCGCATTCAGCGCGGACTTGCGGGCATGGTGGAATCGATCGTCCTCAACGACAGCTACCACATGGTCACCTTGGATCGGCAGCGGAACCTCGTGGTCGACAGAACCGTCGAATTCCTCGAGCGATTGGCGGCCGCCGACGAAGCGAAAGCGGCGCGTACCGTCAACGCCCAGAAATATGCGGCGAACGGCGCCGCCGAATAGGCGGACCCGGCGTCGGCCGGTCATTTCGCGCCGGTTGATCCAGGGGCCTCCGGCGCGACCCTTGCCGCGATGTCACAATGCAACGAATGGTTCGCGCCGAAATTGGTTCTCGCTTCAGGGCGGAACCGGCGCTGCTGCCCCAGGCGGCTTTTGCCGAAATGGTCCATGAGCGGTAGCGTTCTTGCTCACTGTCGCACTTGGCGCGGTTGCGGGAGCGTCGACTAAGCAACAATCACGCGACGGCGCGCGCCGTGCCGTCGGTTACGCGATGTGTCGTCCATCCGGACAGCGTCGCGCCAAAAAAGTAAAATGGCGCAGGGGTCGAATTCCGCCGCCGAGTCACCATATGCCGGTAACGATCCGGTGCGACTTTCCCGGGCAACCGGTTCGACGCACTGCCGGCCACGATAATGTAACGACCCGGATGCCTTCGACACTACTATCGCGACGCGCTCGTCGTTGCGGAACACGACGGCAGATCCTGCGGCGCGCGCGTCCACGTGAAGGATTTGCTGAGAAACTTGAGGCCTTTGTAGCCGGTCAAAATGAGATTATTCCGGCCGGATATCATCAAGGCGGCGTCATAGGACTGGCCCACCTTGGGGTCGTAAACCCAACCGGCATCCCAGGTCCCGTCATCCTGGCGCTGAAGGTTGCCGAGAACCTGAAGGCCGCATATCGGGCGGTTTCTCAGTTCTGCCTTGGGGTTATATCCATCGCTCAGCGGCTCCCCCTTTTTGTTCAGGGGGTCTTTGAGCCAAAAGATGCGGCCACAAAGTTTGCCGCCGCATTGGAAAATCTCGACGGCACCCTTGCCGGTGTCGTCATACCAGACGCCGACTTCCCGGGGGGCGGCGGTCGCGGGCATAGTCATCGCGAAGGCTGCCATCGATGCGACGACGACAGCCCGGCCGGCGATGCCAGCAGTCAACGTGCGACGGGCATTAACGGGGATCTGACGGTGATTACGCATGATGCACTCTTACGTGGCTGGAAGGGGTTGAGTTCTGGACATCACATTAAAACGGCGAAACGTTGGTCTTTCGGCCGAGCCGCAGCATGGCGCGCTGTCCTCGTTCACGATAGATCTGCAGCCTCGTCGCAAGTTCAAGCTCCTTGCGTGTAACTCGTTAAGGGCTGGTCGCTCCCCTGCGTTGCCGCGGGCGTCCGGCCCCTGGGACGGTTCGACGCGGCGGTCGAATTTCACGCTATCCAGACAATTCATGCCCCGCTTGCGCCAATATTTGCAACTTCCTGGGGGCAGATCCGCAAGTTCCGCCGGCTATCGGCAAGCGCCGACGAAGTGCAGCGCCGCTAGGGTTCGAGCCAACGCCCGATTGGATTGAGAAAAAATGGTCCTGACACTCGCATTTCGTAACTTGTTTCATGATCGCATCCGGCTTGCGGTGACGCTGGTCGGCATCCTGTTCTCGATTGTTCTGGTCGCGGTTCAGCTTGGTCTCTACCTGGGATCGAGCCGCATGATCACTAGCAACATCGATCATTCCGATGGCGATCTTTGGGTCACGACCTTCGGCGCCAAGAGTTTTGAGGATGGCGGCCTGCTCCTGCGCAACGGCGAGCGCCATCAGGCGTTGGCGACACCGGGCGTCGCGAGCGTTGTGCCGATGGTGGTCGCGTTTGCTGAATGGCGCAAACCGAGCGGCGGGTCGACACGAGTCGTCGTTATCGGAACCGATCCCGAGGACGGTGGACTTGCACCGTGGTCGTTGATCAAGGGGACGTGGGAAGATGTCCGCGCACCGAACGGCATCGCCGTCGATCGCACCTACCTCAAGGAACTCGATATCGAAGGCGTCGGTTCGACGGCCCAGATCGCGACCGGCCGCATCCGGGTCAAGGCGCTGACCGACGGCGTGCGCTCGTTCACCCAATCGCCCTATGTCTATATGCCGATCAATCGTGCCCGCCAGCTTCTCGGTGCGCCGACCGATGCGACGACGTTCTATCTCGTGAAGGTTGCTCCCGGCGCCGACGTCGAGCAGGTCCGCAAGGATCTCAAGAGCCGGCTCGAGACCGCCGAGGTGCTGACCAAGGCCGAGTTCCGCGATCGCAGTCTGACGCAATGGCTGTTCCGCACGGGTGCTGGTGTCGCGTTGATCGGCGGCGCGTTCCTCGGCGTGCTGGTCGGGACCGTCATCGTTGCCCAGACGCTCTACTCGAGCACCAAGGATCATCTCAACGAGTTCGCGACGCTGCGTGCGCTTGGATCGTCATCAGGCTATATCCACAAGGTGATCCTGGGACAGGCCGGTCTTAGCGCGGTGATCGGCTACGTGCTCGGGATGATAATTGCGCTGGCGGCGGTTCTTGCCAGCCATGATACGCCGCTGCCCCTGGTCATGACGCCATGGCTCGCCGCGGTGCTGTTTGCAGTGACACTCTTCATGTGCGCAATCTCGGCACTTTCCGCGATCATGAAAGTGATCAAGATAGATCCAGCAATGGTATTCAACCGATGACCGGCGAACCAGTACTCGAAGCCATCGACGTCGTGAAGGAGCTTGGCTCCGGAGCGGGCAAGGTCATGGCACTGAAAGGTGTGACGGTTGCGTTGCGCCCGGGTGAGTTGACCCTGCTGATGGGCCCGTCCGGCAGCGGCAAGACGACTTTGCTGTCCATTCTCGGCTGCATCCTCACACCGACATCCGGTTCGGTGCGTGTCGATGGCCAGCTGACGACGGGTTTGCCGGCGGAGAAGCTCGCAATGTTCCGGCGCGATCACATCGGCTTCATATTCCAGTCGTACAATCTGTTCCCGACACTGTCGGCGCTGGAAAACGTGCGTATTGCGCTGGATGTGCGCGGCGAAAAAGGTTTCAAGGCCGCGGCGCGTGCCGAAGAAGTGCTGCGCGATGTCGGCCTCGGGCACCGTTTGAAGTATCACCCCGGCAACATGTCGGGTGGTGAACAGCAGCGTGTCGCGGTGGCGCGTGCGATTGCGACGTCGCCCTCGGTGGTGCTGGCGGACGAACCGACCGCGGCACTCGATACCGAGAATGGACACGCGGTGATGGCGCTGCTGGCGCGCATCGCCAAGGAGCAGAACCGCAGTGTGCTGGTCGTTACCCACGATCCGCGCACACTGCCTTACGCCGATCGCGTGGTGCGCATCGAAGATGGTCGCATCGTCGGCGAGGAGCGTCGGCCCGACGGCCTCGATGCTCCCGAAATAACGGATCTCACGAAGAGGCGAAAAGCACATGTCTAATATCAATTCCACCATTGCGACCCTTGCCGTCGCGGCGATCGCCGTAACCGCGACCGGCGCGATGCTGATGTGGCAGCCGAATGCGTTGGCACCGAGCGCGCTCGCGCAGTCGGCTGCGGCGAAAGCCGCATCATCGAGCGATTCCACGAAGGCCGCCGATCCGACGTGGGCCGCTTCCGCGACGGGCCGTGTCGAACCGATAGGCGGCGAGGTGCGCATCGTGTCGCCGGTTGGCGGGCTGATCAAGGAAGTCATCGTCGTCGCGAAGGATCGGATGTTCGCTGGCGACCTGATGGTCCGCCTCGACGATGGCGACCAGCTCGCACGCATCGCCGCGGCCCAGGCCGAGACGCTGGTGCGGCGTCGCGAACGCGACGAGGAGAAGACCGAGAAGCCGTCCGGGCTCGCGCTCGACCGGCGCAACGCCGAAGATACCGTTGAGGCAAGCGAGCGAGAACTGTTCGAGGCACGTCAGAATTTCGATTCGATCCTGTCACAACGCAAGTCGGGCACGATCTCGACCGAGATCGTCAATCTTCGCCAGGCCGTCGCGCAGAAGAAGTCTGCACTCGAAGAAGCTCGCCGCCAGCTGGCGCGCATCGAGGCAAAGAAGGAGTTGCCTCTCCCCGACCGGCTCGATGCCGCGTTGACACAGGCACGTTCCGATCTGACGCTCGCCTATCAGGCGTTCGAGCGTACCCGCGTGCGCGCCCCGAAGGACGGTACGGTGCTGCGCGTCGATGCGCGTGTCGGCGAATTGGCCGCGCCATCGCCTGAAGCACCGCTGGTGGCGTTCGGCGATCTGTCAAATGTCCAGGTTCTCGCCGAGGTCGAGGATCGCGATGTCGGGAATGTCAGGATCGGTCAGCGCGTCATCGTCCGCGCGGACGCGTTCTCTGGCAAGGACTTCGAGGGCCGTGTCACGTCGATCGCCTCGGCACTCGGCTCGCCGCACATCGCCTCGCGCGGGCCGCGTCGGCCAAACGACGTCGACGTACTCGAAGTCGTCGTGACCCTCGACAAGGGCCAGGAGCTGGTGAGCGGCATGCGCGTCGACGTCTTCTTCGCCAACAACGAAACGGCCGACGCGAAGCGAGAGTAGCTCGCGGGTCGGTTGATCATGCAAAAGGCGGAGCCACGGCTCCGCCTTTTTTCTTACCGTCTCGACTGGTTCTGGCCGGCGGGTATGCGCGGGCCGGGCAGGGTAAGGCCCCGGGGCAGCTCCGCCGGCATGGTCCAAGCACCGGGAGCTTACGGCTGGCGTACTCTTCGCTTGAAGGGGCACCGGCGACAGCGCGCCGCGATGAGCGCCGGCTTCAGATCACCGTGCCGAAGCAGTGCCGCGCGCAACGCGATACAAGAAAAGGCCGCCCGATTGGGCGGCCTTCCCATCGGGAACGAATGTTTGGCGGCTTATGCCGCTGCGTTGGCGGTGGCCGTATCGATGTGTGCCTTGAGGTTGTCGTCCATGCCGAGGCGCTGGGCGAGCTCGGCAAGGAACATCTGCTCGCCGCGCGTATCGGGTTCGATTGCGAGCCGGGCAGCGGTGTACACCTGTACGGCCTCCTGCGGTGTCGATACCTGCGTGACGAGTTGCGACACGTGGGATGGGTTGTTCAACTCGCGTGCCAGGAACTCTTCGGCATCACGCTCGAGACCAACCTGCGAAAGTCCGCCGAGAATCTTCTTCTGTTCGCTCGCATCGATGCGACCGTCAGCGGCGGCAGCGGCAATCATCGTGCGAATATAGAGTGCCGCCTGCTCATTGGTGATGGCATTCGGTTCGAAGCCCGAACCGGCCGGCGCGGCGTTCGGCACGAAGTTCGGATCGTTGATCGGCGAGCGGCCTTGACTGTAGTTCTGATAGGCGCTGTAGGCGAGGCCGCCGATCAGCGCGAGTGCGCCGAGCTTTGCGGCGTTGACCGCCAGCGAGCGGCCTGTCTGCGTGCCGAGCACGAGAGCGCCGAGGCCCCCGAGCACCGAGCCAGCACCAAGCTGGTTGTTGGCGACGAGGTCCTTCAGCTTGGCCATGAGTTCATCGGCCGACTGGCCGCCGCCAAGGCGCTCCAGCGCCTCGCGTGCGCCCGTCGCTTCGCCGATGCGGCCGGCCCCGTCCCTGGCACCCTGGGTTGCCTGGCCGAATAGTCCGCCGAGAATGTCGGTGATGCTCTGACCGCCGGCGTCTCCCGCGCTACCACCGCGGTTGCCCGCCGCGCCACCGCCGAGCTGCTCTTGCAGCTTGCCGAGAATATCGCCGAGTCCGCCGCCGCTGTCGCCTTGGCCGCCGCGATCGCCCGAGGGGACCATGTTGCGCAAAAGGTCGTCGAGACCGCCGGACTTCGCGGGAGCGCCTGTCGACGGCTGCGACGAGGCGGTGCCGCCGGGAAGCATGTTGCGCAGAAGGTCTTCGAGCCCGCCACCGGTCTGGTCGGGCAGGCCGCTACCGCGGCCGCTCGACGCGCCACCCTGTTGACCCTGGAGGAGGCCGCCGAGCAGGTCACCCAACCCGCCACCGAGGCCGCCGCCGCTACCAGCCCCGCCCGCAGAACGCTGACCCGCGCCGTTGACGAGGGCTTCGAGGAGACTCTTGGCGTCGAACATGTTGATCGTTCCCTTATGAAATGGCGTCGTCGATGGTAACGCGCGCCCCGACAGATAGGAACTATAAGGCCGGCGCACCAGCGTGCACACGGAAAAACTCATTCAGCCGGAAGAGTCGGTCGCCGGTACAGGTCGCGTCACCGGCGGCTTTCCGCCCGACGGCAGATGTTCGCTGGCGCCTTCTCCTCGCGTCTCGTCGGTTGGGCCGACGAAGCGGCCGAATAGGCGCCAAGCGAGAGCCGCGACGTCGTCCATCAGGACGAAAACGGCAGGCACGAACACGAGGCTCAAAACGGTCGAGGAGATCAGGCCGCCAATCACGGCGATGGCCATCGGTGCGCGGAACTCGCCGCCCGATTCCAGCGCTAGCGCCGAAGGCAGCATGCCGCCGACCATGGCGATCGTCGTCATGACGATCGGGCGGGCGCGCTTGCGTCCAGCATCGACGATGGCATCGTGACGAGGAACGCCGCTGCGGATCTCCTCAACCGCGAAGTCGACAAGCATGATCGCATTCTTGGTCACGATGCCCATGAGCATGAGAATGCCGATTACGACGGGCAGACTGATCGGATTTCCGGTGAGGGCGAGGGCGACGATGGCTCCGCCGATCGACAGCGGCAGCGAGAAGAGGATGGTGATTGGCTGAACGAAACTCGAGAACAGCAGCACAAGCACGGCATAGACCATCATGATGCCCGCGCCCATTGCCTGGGCGAAGCCGGCGAACACTTCGGCCATGATCTCGGCGTCGCCGAACTGCTTGATCTCGACCCCTGCCGGCACGTTTTTCGCGGCGGGTAGCGCCAGCACGGCCTCGAGCGCGACCCCGAGCGCAGCTGTGCCGACGAGATCGGCGCCGAGCACGACACGTCGCTGCCTGTCGTAGCGGTCGATCGACGTCGGGCCCTGGTTGAACTCGAAGCGCGCCACGGCATCGAGCGGCACGGCCTTGCCGGTCGCCGTCGGCACCTTGAGCGAACGCAGCACGTCGGCGTGCGTCCGTGCTTCCTCGGCAAGCTGGACGCGAATTGGCACCTGCCGGTCACCGACATCGAACTTCGCCAGGTTGGCACCGATGTCGCCGATGGTGGCAATCCGCACGGCTTCCGAGATGGCTTCCGTCGAGACGCCGAGTTCGGCTGCGACATCCTCCTTGGGCGTCACGCGAAGTTCCGGACGGTCGAGCTCGGCGGTCGAGACGACGTTGACCAATGTCGGGATCGTTTTCGCCTGGCTGGTCAGTCTGGCCGCGACCTCGTCGACGGCCTTGGGATCGCGTCCTGTGACCACGAGCTGGAACTGGCGCTGGCCGTTGTCCTGCAGGAACCAGAAGCGGATATCCGGCACGTCGACGAGGCGCGCTCCGATCTGCTCTTGGATGGCGGCCTGCTTCAACGTGCGCTGGTCACCCGGCTTCAGCGTAATGATCAGCGTGGCGTTGCGCACCTCCTGGCTGCCGCCGAGGATCATGCCACCGATCACGAAAACGCTTTCTACGTCGTCACGCTTCTCGATCGAGCGCGCGATGTCGGCGGTCAGGCGCTGCGTTTCCTCTATGCGCGTACCGGGCGGCAGCTCGACGGCAAGCAGCGCGCGGCCCGAGTCCTCGACCGGGAGGAAGCCCGAAGGCAGCAGGAAGAAGCTGCCGACCGAGCCGGCGAAGATCATCACGCCGAGGGCGACCGCCTTGATGCGATGCGTGACGGACCAGTCGACGAGGCGCGTGTAGGCGCGAAGCAGGCGGCCCTCCGTGTCCTCGTGTTTGGTCGGCCGCATGAAGTAGGCGGCGAGAAGGGGGGTCAGAAGGCGCGCGACGAGCAGCGAGAAGAAGACCGCGAACGCGACTGTCAGTCCGAACTGCTTGAAATACTGTCCGGCAATGCCACCCATGAAGCTCACCGGCACAAATACGGCGATGATCGTCGTGGTGATGGCGATGACGGCGAGGCCGATTTCGTCCGCCGCCTCGAGCGAAGCCCGATAAGCCGATTTGCCCATCCGCATGTGGCGCACGATGTTTTCGATCTCGACGATCGCGTCGTCGACGAGGATGCCGGTGACGATCGTGATGGCGAGCAGGCTGACCAGATTGAGCGAAAAGCCCATCGCGCTCATCGCCCAGAATGCGGGAATGATCGACAGCGGCAGAGCAATGGCGGCGATGATCGTGGCTCGCATGTCGCGCAGGAAGATCAGCACGACGGCGATTGCCAGCACGGCGCCTTCGAGCAGCGTCTTCATGGTCGAGTGATAGACGCCGAGGGTGTAATCGACGGTATTGTCGATGCGCACGAATTGAACGTCGTCGTGTTCGGCATCGAGGCGGGTGACTTCCTCGGAAACCGCGTCGGCGACGGTGGTGTCGCTCGCACCCGAGGCGCGGCTGATGGAGAACGCGACGACCGGCTCGCCGTCGACGGTCGCAAACGTGCGCGGCTCTTCGATCGTGTCGGTGACAGTGCCGAGCTGATCGAGGCGGACCGAGCGGTTCCCGGGCAAGGCGATATTCGTTTCCGCGAGGCCTGTAACGGTCTGCTGACCGGCGAGCGTGCGGATCGCCTGTTCGCGGCCTGCGATCTCGCCGCGGCCGCCGGCGAGGTCGACGTTGGTGGCTCGCAACTGGCGGTTCACGTCGCCGGCGGTGATGCCATAGGCGAGCAACCTGTCGGGATCGAGCGCGACGCGTACTTCGCGCGTGACTCCGCCGATGCGATCGATCTGCGAGACACCGGAAACGCCCTGCAATCGCCGCTTGACGACGTCATCGACGAACCACGACAGCTCTTCGGGTGTCATCGTCGGTGCGCGCGCGGCATAGCTGACGATCGGCAGACCGACGACGTCGATGCGCTGCACGACCGGTTCCTCGATGGTGCGCGGCAGGTCGGAGCGTATGCGCGAGATTGCGTCCTTGACGTCGTTGAGCGCGCGGTCGGAATCGATCTCGAGCCGGAACTCGATCATCGTCTGCGACTGGCCTTCGCTGACGGTGGAGGTGATGTGCTTGACGCCGTTGACGCCCGCGATCGCATCCTCGACCTTCTTCGTAACCTGCGTCTCGAGTTCGGCCGGCGCGGCGCCAGACTGGTAGATCCGCGCCTGGATGACCGGCACGTCGATATTGGGAAAGCGCGTAATCGGCAGCGACTGGAAGCTCAGCATTCCAATCGTCATCAACACCATGAATAGAACGAGCGAGGGAACCGGCTTGCGGATCGACCAGGCGGAGACGTTGAGTTCCATCAGCGGGCCTCGCTCACCTTCGGGTCAGGAACCATCGGCCTCACCCGATCGCCGTTACGCAGGAACGTGCCCGCCTTGGCGACGACGAGGTCGCCCTCGGCCAAGCCCTTGCGGATTTCGACCTGACCGCCAGACCTCAGTCCGGTTTCGACGATACGCGTTTCGACATGATTGTCGGTGACGCGCTGCACGCTCGTTGCGTCCGTGCTGTATAGGACGGCTGAAGCGGGCACCACGAGGCCGCGGCCCTGGCTGGTCACGATGCGGCCTCGGGCAAAGGCGCCGATCCGGAGATCGGTGCGATCGCCGATGAAGATGCGAACGCTGCCGAGCCGTGTCGATCGGTCGACCTCGGGAGAAACAAGACGCACCGTTCCGCGAACGGCGCCGACACCTGCAACTTCGAGTGTCACGCGCTGGCCCTGGCGTATTTTGGCGAGTGCGGCCTCCGTTGCCTCGGCATCGAGTTCGATCTCGCCGTCGGCGATGATGCGGAACATCGGCTCGGCGGCCGCTGTCGCCACCGCGCCAACGCGCGCGGTGCGGCGGCTGACGATGCCGTTGCGCGGCGCCTTCACCTGCGTATTGCCGAGCCGCCACTCCAGTTCACGGCGCTGGGCCGCCGTCTCGGCCTTGGTGGCTTCCGCAACCTTGAGGCCGTCGCGCGCGGCGATCAGCATTGCGGCTGTCGTGCGTTGCGCGGCCTCGCGCTGATCGAAGACGCTTTCCGAGACGAAGCCCGACTTGCGCAGCGGTTGGGCGCGCTGGAAGGCCGCTTGCGCCTCGGATGCCGCGGCCTCGGCCTGGGCAATCTGGCTCTTTGCCTGAGCGATCAGGGCATCGGTGCGGGCGAGGGTGGCGGTGTTCTGGGCAAGTTGCGATTCGATCTGCGTGCGTTCGAGTGTCGCCAGCACGTCACCGGCGCGAACGCGATCTCCGACTTCCGCCTTGAGTTCAATGACGCGCAAGCCTTCGACCTCCGGCGCCACCAGGATCTCGTCGCGCGGCACCAGCGTTCCCGTCACCAGCACCGTCTCGACCAGAACCTCGGTCGCAACCTTGGCGACGGTAACGGCTGGCGGAATGGTTTCGGCAGCGGCTTTCTTCGAAGGGGCCGGCCGCGGCTGCTCGAGCGCGGCAATGATCCCTGCAGGTGTCCATCCCGCGAGGTAGGCCGCTGCGCCGGCCGACGCTGCCACGACGAGGACGATCGCAGCAATGAGGCGATTCGATCTCTTGCTTTTCATGGCGTTTCGTTCCGGTTGGTCGGCGTGGCGGCGGCCGGGATGGGCACGCCAGCTTCAATCTGCGATGGCGCGGCGGCATCGACCGGGCGCAACAGCGAGCGCACGAGCGAGACGACCGCGGGCATCAAGGCCTTGGGTTCGAAATTCGGATCGACGGCGCGCCGCCAGGCCATTCCGTCGCCGATGACGGCGAACAGACCGGCCAGTGTCGGAGCGTCGAGTTCGGGGGCGATGCGGCCTTCGCGGGTGAGCCGCTCGAACAGCCGCTCGAAGCTGGCGTGGACGTGCGTGTCGACGGCGCGGAAGATCTCGCCAACCTTGGGGTTGCGGGTCGATTCGACGCCCACCTCGACGCACATCAATCGCTTATGGCGCGGCTCCTCCACGAAGTACTGTTCGCCGATGGCGGCCAATGCTTCGAGAATGTCCTGGGCATCGGATAGCGTTTCGAATCGCGACTGGAACTCGCCGCGGTCGCGCTCGGCGATCCCTGCGATCAAGTCCTCTTTGGAAGCGAAGTACACATAAAGCGCTCCCGGGCTGATGCCCGCCTCGCGGCAGATATCCTGCATCGTGCACCGGTGAAACCCCGAACGCGCAAAACAGATTTCGGCCGAGTCGAGAATGCGCTCGCGCCTTGCCAATTGGGTGTCTGGTTTCAATTTCGGCATTGCTGCGGTTTCCTGCGAGGGCCGATTGGTGCCGGTATGTCGGCTGGAGCCAGGGCCGATCTGGTTCTCTTGCGCATCGTGGTCAGCATCCGACCTAGCTGCCGGAGGGAGGGGAATGCGACGAAGCGCCTTCTGCTGTGTCCTTTGCCGACAGCCCGATGTGGTGGGATGACGGATAGCCTGCTCCACGTCCGAGTCTCGCCTCGGCGATGAAATTCACCGACGTCGCTCATCAAAACGAACGCTCGTTTTCTTTGGATCACCACGACGCGCACGTCAACCGGAATTATTCGCCGCCGTCGGTGCGGTGTATGGCGCTCTCGATTTTATGGAGTTTTATCAGTTGCCTAGGTTATTGCTGTGCGCGGTCGAGTATACGTGCTCCAGCCGCGACGGCCGGCCGTCGCGGCATATGCGTGCGTGTTGGCGGTCAATTTCTGCTCGTCTTGCGGTCCTGCAGCACGTCGCGCGGGGCGCGCTGTGTTGGCAACTCGAGCGACGCGAGGGTCGCGCGACCGGCCGTCCCGTAGCAGGCCCAGGGCTAACTGTTCGCCGGGCCCATCAGCCGCTCGACGGCGAACATGGCGACCCCTGCGGCGGTCGCCGTCAACACGCTTCCCCATGCGATATCGACCACCGTCAGCTGCCACGGCCAAACCTTAAGGGTCGCGTGGTTGGTCAGATCGTATGTGGCATAGGCGACGAAACCGAGTACGCCGCCCTTGATTGCCGCAGTCTGCCAGCCGGCCCCGGCATCCATCGCGGGCGCAACCGCCAGGGTGACGATGCCGGCGACATAGATGAAGTAGAAGATCGCGGCGGGAGCCAGCCGGAAGCCTTCGGTCAACATGCCGTCGAGAAGGCGGCGGTAGGTCGAGCCCATGGCCGTCAGCCAGATGACGTCCAGTACGAGCAGCGTCACTCCCGCCGCGAGATAGGCCGTCACGTACCGCATGCGCTTGTCCTTCCCGGTCCCGTCGAAATCTGCTTCAGCTCGCTCGTTGGCCGTCGCCCAATCGCCGGCCATTTGCCATTCCCCAATATGCCGGTCCCGGATATCAAGGCTGACGACCACCGCAAGTGTCATCTTCAATTGACTGGCTGAGTGACCTACGGTTGGAACACGCGCCCGGTTCTCCTGGCCGGTGTCGAATCTTCTGTCGATCGGATTCTCGTTGCCCTTCTGCGATGGCGTGCAGACTTGATCGCGCTTCGGACGGCCAATCCTGTTAGAAGCAAACGGTATCATCAGATCCAGTCACGGAGCCTCGCCCCACGTCATGGCCGATGGTCAGCATTCCTACCTCACAACACGCGAAGTCGCCGATCTGTTGCGGCTCAAGGAGCGCAAAATCTACGACCTTGTCGCGGAAGGCGACATTCCGTGCGTCAGGGCGACTGGCAAGCTGCTTTTCCCGCGCGATCTCGTCGAGGCGTGGCTGGCGCGAAATCTCGAATACAGCGGCGGCAAGGAAAGTCTCGCGGAGCGGCCGCCGATCGTCGGTGGCAGTCACGATCCGCTGCTCGACTGGGCCTTGCGGGAGGCGGAGACCGGCCTTGCGGTGGCATTCGGCGGCAGCCTCGACGGCCTGCGGCGCATGGGCAAATCCGAGGCGGTGTTGTCGGGCTGCCATCTGGCGGACGAAGGCGCCGACATCGGGGGCTCGTGGAACGTCGGGCATGTGCGCCGCCAACTCGCCGGCCAGCCCGTCGTCGTCATCGAGTGGGCCAAACGGCAGCAGGGGCTGATCGTGCCACCCGATAATCCGCTGCAACTCGTCGATGTCTCCAGCCTCAAGCGGCGCCGGGTCATCGGCCGGCAACGCGAAGCCGGCGCCTTCGTCCTGCTGGAACGACTGATGGCCGCCGCGGGCATGAAGTTCGCCGACGTCTCGCTCATCGACACGCCCGCCAGGACGGAGGGTGACGTGGCCGCGGCGGTTGCCGACGGGCGCGCCGATGCCGGTCTCGCGATCGAGGCTGTTGCGCGGCACTACCGGCTCGGCTTCGTGCCACTCGTCACCGAGCGCTACGATCTGGTCATCTGGCGGCGATCCGCGTTCGAGCCGGCCATACAGAACCTCCTTGCGTTCGGCCGGTCTGAGGCCTTCGCCGAACGGGCCGCGCAATTCGGCGGCTACGACGTCTCGGGCTTCGGCACCGTCCACTACAACGGCCCGTGAGGGGGCGGGGTCTGTGCGGTGAGGGCTGCGGCGGGGCAGAAGCGGTCACACATCGATGGTGAGTGGCACAAAGCTGGATCATCACCGTTGCGGAACTCGTCGCCGGGTTCGGTGCCGCCGTTGCAGATTTGGCCGCGAACCATGTCCGCAGTCGCAAGCGCTTCCGCCGAAGTGTAGGCCCGCAGTACGGCAGGCAATGACCCTGAGCAGCTGTCAACGCGCACGGCCTTGCGGACGAAATCAGGTCTGTCGTGCGGGTGCTAAGCAGACGTCGCTGGCTTTCACGGATCGGGGAACGTGCCTTCGGGCAGGTCCTCGCCCTTGATCCACTCGATGCTGGTAGGAAGCTGTCCCTCGCTCTCCATGAACTCCTTGACCGCCTTCCAGGCCTCAGCGAAGGGGATGAAAAGGCCAACCGGAAGCGGGGTATCGTGAAGCGAGCGCACCCACTCCCTCAGCCGGCTCACGTCACCCTTCGAACAGTAGCCATAAGGATCTTCTCCTCCGACCCTTTCATAGATCAGCAGCACGCCATGCTCAGGGTGGCCCCACATCAGGAGGTTAATGTCAATGCGGCCCCGCCCCCAGGGCAAGTGCTCCGTTCCATCGAGCCCCTGAAGACTGATGCCCGCGCTGTCATTGCTGGAATTGGGGAACCAGCCAAAGTCTTTCGCAGGATGCGTGAAATAAGGCTCCAGGAATTCCAGGGTGGGCCACTCATCACCCCAGAACGTGTGGAAATACGCATGCTTCTTCATTTGCGGGACCCCTCAATCCAGATCCCGTCACGCAGAATCCACAGCATTCCTGCACCATCGATAATCCTGACTACTGGATTGCCAAGTTGCAATGCGATGCGTGGTAGCAACGTTTCACAGCTCCAGCACAACTCACGATCCGTTCGCATTTCTATCTCACGCCCGCGAAGCGTACCACCATGCACCTGCGCCGCACGCAACAGAGCATTGGCTTCGGCGTGGACTACGGCGTCATTGGGTTTCCAGCCGAAGTTTTCTTGACGCATAATGTTTGGATACTCATCGATCAACTCCGATCTCAGCACCTGCGCCAGCGCTTCGTCACCAGATGTGTATCCTGGAGCCTTCGAATTCACCCCAATGATGGGCGTCCCGTCCAGATCGATGTAGGCAACCGTTCCTGAAGCCTTTGGTGCTTGTCTGCCAGGCGGAACCGGAGGCATTCCGGTTACATAACGGTAGGCCTCGATGATTTCGGGTGGCCCAGGTCTGCTCGGACCCGCAGGAGGCTCGCTGAGGGCAGGGCCCTGATTGCCGCCAATGCCAAAACGTGGATCGCTTCTGGTCAAATCCAAATAGCGTGCTTCGGCTTCGCGGGCAGCACCTTCCAGCGCGCGGATCTCGCCTTCTATGGTTTCGGTCAGGCTGGGGCGCGGCCTCCACGACGGCTCAATTTCGCGAACGCGATTCGTCGCGGTGCGCGCCCAGGCCGCTGCATTGGCTAGGCGCATGGATTGCCCGGGAGTTGCCTCATGGTAGGAGCGGCCTACGCGAACTCGAACCGTTTGCCGACGACTCGAAGCAAGGTGGATGAGCCCACCGCCTGCACCACAGCCCGAACTGGTCCACTGCCCGCCATCAGGGTTGCCTGCTGGAACACGCGGCTGGCCAGGATTGAACCCCGCCTTGATCGCGACTTGGACGAAGGCCTTGAACGCCACCAGTACGCGCGTCCATGCCACTTCGCATTCCAGCGCGAGGGGCGACGCGTAACCTGTCTTGGTTGATAAAAAGGAACCGCGCATCGGCACATCACTCGCTGGCAAGACTTCGAGTGATGATCGATGCTTCGGGTGGCGCGGGGATTAGTTCGTCTGAAGTCTGCAAAGGTGCGGGCAGCGGACCTTGCGAGCTAAGGGTCGCTCACTCAACCTATTGGCCCATCGCGACGACCTCCCAATAACCGGTTTCTGAGGTGGAGCGATCGCGGCATCCGCCCGACCGGTGCCGCGTGTTGACGGGCCCGCCAAGGCCCCCACGTTCCGCAATTCGTTTGCAGCCTGCCACGCATGCCGCAACTGCCCGGGCCAGCTCCGAAACTGCCCCCTCGTTCGTATCGGAAGCGAGAAGGGCGGGGCCTTGCGGCGCCCGCCCCACACTCGGTGCTTCGGCATCCGTTCGGGATGCGATGTGGCCCGGTGGATCAGCCGGCCTTCTTCATGTTCTCCTGGCCGGCGTTCGGGAAGAACAACTGCTTGCCGTCGAGTTGGAAGGAACGAATGGCGTTCTGGCCTTCGGCACCGAGCAGCCAGTCGATGAACGCTTGGCCTTCCTTGACCTTGACGTTCTTGTGCTTCTCGGGGTTCACGAGAATGACGCCATACTGGTTGAACAGCTTGGGGTCGCCCTCAATGACGATCTGCAGGTCACCCTTGTTCTTGAAGGCGATCCAGGTGGCGCGGTCGGTCAAAGCGTAGGCGCCCATGCCGGCGGCGGTATTGAGCGTGGCGCCCATGCCCGAACCGGTCGAGCGGTACCAGTCGCCCGATGCTTTCTCGATATCGACGCCAGCGGCTTTCCAGTGACGCTTTTCGGCTTTGTGGGTGCCGCTGTCGTCGCCACGCGACGCGAACGGCGCCTTGACGTCGGCGATGGACTTCAACGCGGCTGCTGCGTCCTTGCCGCGGGCAATCTTGGCCGGATCGCTCTTCGGTCCGACGATGACGAAGTCGTTGTACATGACGTCGAAGCGTTTCACGCCGCCGCCTTCCGCGACGAACTTCTCTTCGGCTGCCTTGGCGTGCACGAGCAGGACGTCGCCATCGCCATTGGCGGCGTTCTTGATGGCCTGGCCGGTGCCGACCGCGACGACGCGCACGTCGATGCCGGTCTTCTTCTTGAACATCGGCAGGATGTGGTTGAACAGGCCGGAGTTCTGCGTCGACGTCGTCGACTGCACGATGATGAATGGATCCTCGGCTTCAGCGGTGACCGGTGCGATGGTGACAAGCGCCACAGCGGCGAGAGAAACCACGGCAAGCGGGCTCAGATAGCGTTTCATTGGTTCTGGTCTCCGTTGTTATGAAACGTTCAGGGTGGGCCTAGAACTGCAGGCGGCCCTCGAGATAGGCCTGGGCGGCGTCGGTCGCCGGCCGTTCGAAAAACGCGGCCGCGGCGGCCTGCTCGGCAACACGGCCCCGGTTGATGAAGACGACGTCGTCGGCGAGGCGCTTGGCCTGTCCGATGTCGTGCGTGACGATGATCACCTTGATGCCGTCGGCATGGATCGTGCGGACGACTTCTTCGATCGCGTGCACGGAGGCGGGATCGAGGCTTGCTGTCGGCTCATCGAGGAACAGCACTTCCGGTTCGGTGGCGCGCGCGCGGGCAATGGCCAGGCGCTGCTGTTCGCCGCCCGAGAGCAGGCGCGCCGGCGTTGCCGCGGCATGATCGAGTTTGGCCTCGGCGATCAACTCTTCAACGCGGCGGTCCCGTTCGTTGCGCGGGAGATGATTCAGAACGAAGCGCAGGTTGTCGGCGGCGGAGCGGCGCAACATCGTCGGGCGCTGGAAGACCATGGCCTGACGGGCGCGCACCTCGTCGCTCAAGGGGTTGCCGCCCCAGCGAATGGCGCCTGACGTCGGCGTCAGAAGGCCGTGGAGCAGGCGCAGGAGCAGGCTCTTGCCGGCACCGTTCGAGCCCATGACGGCCGTTATGCCGCGCCCGTCGAGGGTCAGCGACAGGTTGTCGATCAAGGTGCGGCCGCGATCGGCGAAGACGAGATCGGTGGCCGCGAGTGGAAACAGGGGTTGGGCCGAAATGTCGTCGCTTACGGGTGCATCGGAGCGCTTAAGCATAGGCAAGCCTCCGCGCGGTACGATTGAGCGTCAGCACGGCCGAATTCACGAAGAGTGCCAGCGTGATCAGAATGAGGCCGAGTGCCATGGCGAGCGCCAAGTCGCCCTTCGATGTCTCCAGCGCGATCGCGGTCGTCATCACGCGCGTGACGTGTTCGATGTTGCCGCCGACAATGATCACGGCACCCACCTCGGCGATGGCGCGTCCGAAGCCGGCGAGCGCCGCCGTCGAGAGGCTGTAGCGGCCATCCCAGATCAACGCGGCGATGGTCCGGCTCATCGATAAGCCCAGCGAGCGGAACAACTCGTCGTATTCGACGTGCAGGTCGGCCATCGACTGGCGCGCGAGGGCGGCGATCAGCGGTGTCACCAGGATGGTCTGCGCGATGATCATTGCCGTCGGTGTGTAGAGAAGGCCGAGGACGCCCAAGGGGCCGGAGCGCGACAGCGCGAGATAGACGAACAGGCCGACGACCACCGGCGGCAGGCCCATGAAAGCATTGAGCAAAGCGACAACGGCGTCGCGGCCGGGGAACTTGACGACCGCCAAAAAGGCACCCAGCGGTAGGCCGATCAGACAGGCGAGTGCGACCGCCGTCAGAGAGACCCGAAGCGACAGTGCGATGATGCTCCATAGCTCGGCGTCGCCGGACAGGACGAGGCCGAGTGCCAAAGAAAAAATTGAGCCGGAATCAGACATTTACGCCGTTTCAACCGAAGCTGTTTCGGGCTCAGCATAGGTGCGACACGACGGCCACCGAAGCGGAAATCATGCAGTCTGGCGCAGTCGAATGCGGAACAGATCGAGGGGCCATTCCTGTAGGATTGCGACCGAGCCGCGTGACGTTGCGGCACGCTCAATCGATGAGACGCCGAACGATCAGGCCGGTGCGGATGCTGGACGGCGCACCTCGAGTCCAAGGGCTATGCGACCGGCGCGCAACCACGGCCTGACGGCGGGCGAATGGATATCGCGGATATCGGAGGCGGATGCCACCTTCTCGCGACGCCGACAGGTTCGTCATGCTGTTGGCAAGCTCAGACCGGCTGCATTGCTTCGATATCGAACTTCAAGCCGAGATCCGCGGCCATGTGGATCATCGCGCGCTCGGCCAGTGCGGTGATGGTGAAGAGCGGATTGCAGCCGAGAGAGCGCGGGATCACTGCGCCATCTATCACGTAGAGGCCTGAATGCACCGCGTTAGAGCCGGCGCCTGAGGATGCATCGAACACCTGGCCCTTGTGATTGACGACGCCATCGCCGCGTTCGTTGCCCATGCCGCAGCCGCCGAGCGGGTGCGCCGTTGCCGGCTGGTGGCCCATCACGGTTCCCGCCAGCGGGTTCTTCACGTAGCTCCCGCCACATGCGGCGACGATAGCCGCGAGTTTTTCGTCGAGCCGCTTATAGACGGCCGCGTCGCGAGCGCCAGGCCAGGAGAGCGACAGACGGTCGTCGTCGAGACGGAAGACACCCGCCGCATCGTCGTGCGAAACCGCGAAGAATGTCTGCAGATGCGCGAACGGCCCCTTGTAGACCCCCGAGATCAGGCTTTGCAGGGCGCCAAGCAGCCGCCCATTCGGAATGAACATCAGCGGCAAGGCCGGTGCCACCGAACTCGGCAGCACGCCTTCCTGGATCGTCAATTCGCACTCCAGGTCGTCCCCGTCGCGGATCTCGATCTGGCCCGAGACGGCGGCGCCGATCTCGGCGCCCTCGATCTTTGCCGGGTGGCCGATTCCGACGGCATTGATTGCGTTCTTTGCACCCCAGCCGAAAGCGATGATGTCACCGTTGGCGGAGAAGCGATGGCCGAGACGATCGGATACCGGGAGCCCCTTTGCGGCTGAACGCAGCAGTATCTCCGTGGAGCCAAGTGTGCCGGCTGCGAGGATCACGATGTCGGCCGTGAGCGTGATGTTGCGCGTCTCGCCCTTGGCGGCGGCGTCCAGCCGCTCGACGTGCAACGACCATCGGCCGTCGGCGCGGCGGGCGATGTCGCGCACCTTCATGTGCGTGAAAACCTCGGCGCCATGGCGGACGGCATCCGGCAGATATGTCAATGCGACGGTGTTCTTGGCGCCGACGTTGCAGCCGCCGCAGCAATCGCCACAGCGCGTGCAGGCCGGTTGGAGGATGCCGGCCGCACTCGTCCCTCCGGTGAAATTGACGGCGACGCGCGGCGCGATCGTCGTATGGCCCATGCTGCTTCCGGCACCGTCGAGAGCCTTGTACTTGGCCAGTCGCGCGGCCTCGGGATCGGCAGCCGGCCGCAGCCATGCCTCGGCGCGCGCATATCCCTGGTCGAGTGTGCCGTCCTGGCGGATCTGACCGGGCCAGGCTTCGTCGGCGAACACGCGTCGATCCGGCCGCAGGGCGACGCCGGCATTGACGAGGGAGCCGCCGCCAAGTCCGCAACCGACGACCACATGCATGTCATCGCCGAGACGCACGTCGTAGAGCGCGGTTGCAGGCCCTGTACGGCCCTTCCGGCCGTGTAACTGCATCTCGCCCTTGAGATCGGGGAAGCGTGCCGGAAATTCGCCGGTGACGAATTCGCGGCCGCGTTCGAGGACCGCCACCTTCTTTCCGGCGCGCGCCAGGCGGGAAGCGGCTACGCCACCGCCGTAGCCGGAGCCGACGACGACAATGTCATAGCGATCCTTCAGTGCTTCGATCGGGCGGGCGAGGCGAGTCATGGCGAAATCCCCCTGTGCGACTTGAGGTACCGCCGCAGCCGTCGCCGTTCAAGATCCGGCCATGCATGTCGTGAATGTTGCAGCCGAAGTGCGGTCCGACGGCATCGGTGAATGGGTCAACGAAATCAGTGGCGCGAGACAAAACAAGCACTGAAGCCCCGGCGGGGGCGAGACAAGTCCAGCGCGCAAATCGCCCGCCATGCCGGTTCTCACTTTCGCCGCCGTTCGGGTATAGTCCGCCCTGCCCCTATGGAGGCCGTGTGTCCGGGCTCGTCGAGACCCGGCTGGCGCGCACCGCTGTGCGGGTTGCGTGTTCCGCGTCCTGGGGTTCGGGCTGTAGCTCAGGGGTAGAGCACCCGACTTTGATCGGGAGGACGGAGGTTCAAATCCTTCCAGCTTGGCCAACTAGCAACTAGCTCAGTGGTAGAGCGGAGGACTGTTAATCCTTTGGACGCGGGTTCAAATCCCGTGTTGCTATCCGCCCGCAAGGGCACTCGGTTTAGGTCCGAACGACACAAGGGAAGCCGGCTGCTTCCCGGCCGCGCTGGGCGAATCCGAGGCTTCGGCCGAAGGTTTTCCCGGCCAGGCGAGCGTCGAGACGCCATGAGCCGGCGCGGATACCGTCCGTGCGCGAAACCGGAGCCACTGGTCCCGGCGGCACTCCCCAGGGCGTGCACGTCCGCAACCAGAGGTGCAACGTGGAGCGCACGGGCTGAAGCGCCGGCCCGCGATCTCGGTGTGGGGGCAGCCGGTGACCCGTCGCTGGCCAACGAAAGCCGAGGCCGTCAGTTGCGATCGAACGAATTTCACACGAAACGGGGAGCGCCGCTAATGCGCCGGTACGGAATTGTTTTCGAATGCGTGGTCAAGGACGACGAGCGTGCGATCCTGAGCCGCGACGGCTGCTTCGAGCAGCTGCTCGCACCAGGTCGCTTCTCGACGTTCGACCCCGGGGCAAAGCTCAGCGCCGAAGTGTTCAAGGTCGTTCGCGCAGAGATTCCCGCCGTGCGGGCGCTCATGTTCGAGAAGACGCAGCCCTCGTTCGCGGATCAGCATTTCGCCATCGTGCAGGCCGGCCCGAGCGAGGTCGCGATCGTCTCGTTCGATGGCGAGCCGGCGCATCTCGTTCTGCCGAACACGACGCGCGCATTCTGGAAGACGCTGACGCAGATCGATATCGAGACCATCGATACGTCGGCCGACCCGAGGATCGCCAAGCGGCATCTCGACAAGATCGACGCCAATCGAACGCCCGTCGTGGTCAACACGGTCGTCGATGCGCACGAAGCCGGCTTGCTTGTTGTCGACGGCCAGTTGAAGGAGCGGCTGCAACCCGGCCGGCATGCGTACTGGCAAGTCGGGCGCACGGTGCGTGTCGTGAAGGTCGATCTGCGGCCGCAGCCGCTCGAGGTGACGGCGCAGGAAATCCTGACCAAGGACCGCGTCGGCATTCGTGTCACGCTGACGGCGTTCTACGCGATCGCCGATCCCGAGAAGGCAGCTCTCGCGTCGGGCGACGTGCCGGGCACGCTCTACCGGCTGATCCAGTTCGCCATCCGTGAAGCCGTCGCGACACGCTCGCTCGATGAAATTCTCGCAGCCCGCGACACCATCGATCAGGAAGTGCGCGGCTTCGTCGCCGAGCGCGCAGCCGAACTCGGCGCGTCGATCAAGGAGATCGGCGTCAAGGACGTGATCCTGCCGGGAGACGTGCGCGATCTTCTGAACAAGGTGGTCGAGGCCGAGCGCGTGGCGAAGGCGAACCTCATCAGGCGGCAAGAGGAGACGGCGGCGACGCGATCTCTGCTCAACACCTCGCGGTTGATGGAGGACAATCCCCTGCTGCTGCGGCTCAAGGAACTCGAGGCGCTCGAGAAGCTCGTCGAGAAGGTCGGCCGCATCGATCTGCATGCCGGGCAGGGCGCGGGCGGCTTCGATGCCTTGCTTCAGAACCTCTACTCCCTGGGTCGTAAGAAGAACGACGACAAGGCCGTCTGACGACCGCGCGTGCCGCTGCCGAGGAGGCCCCCGACGGATCGGCGGCGTCGCGGTGCGTCGTTCAGTGTGTCGGGGTCTGGCAGGTGACGCGCGCTCAGTCGCCCGCGTCACGTCACCAGCGCCAGACGATCGCGCCACCCGTGAGGCCGGCGCCCGCCGCAGTGAACAGCAACGTGTCACCCTGTTGGTAGCGCCGCTCGCTCGCCGCCAGAGACATCGTCAACGGTATCGTCGCCGCCGAACTGTTGGCGAAGTGCGCGACGGAAGAAACCACGCGCCCCGGTGCGATACCGAGCTTGTGGCGCGTCGCCTCGATGATACGCGTGTTTGCCTGATGCGGGATCCAGTGGTCGACGTCGGCCGTCGATAGCGCCGCCTGCTCGAGTGCAGTGTGGGCGCTTTCGTTCATCATCTCGACGGCCTTGACGAAAACGGCCTTGCCATCGCTGATGGTCATCAAGAGGTCTGCCGCGGTGGTGGCCGACGAGAACGGCTCGCGGCTGCCACCTTTCGGAATCTTGATGAGGTCGTAGCCGCTGCCGTCGGCCGCAAGCTCGATGCCGAGAATGCCGGCATCCTCGCGCTCTGTCGGTGCGATGACCGCGGCACCGGCCGCGTCCGCGAACAGGACGGCACTCGCCCGCTCGGCGGGGTTGATGCGTCGCGACAGGATGTTGGCCGCAATCACCAGAACGATGCGGCCGTGGGCGCGCGCGTACGACTCCGCGAATGCGAGGGCGTAAAGGAACCCGGCGCAGGCGCCAGCCATGTCGATGCCGCCGGAGCTGGCGAGCCGCAAACGATGCGCGACGAGTGGCGCGGACGGCGGCAGCAGGTGATCGGGTGTCGAGGTCGCGAGTATCGTCAGCGCGACGCTGTCACGATCAATACCGGCGTCGACGAGTGCCATCTCGCCGGCGGCGACGGCCATATCCGACAACGCCACGTCGTCGGCCGCGAAGCGCCGCTCGTCGATGCCGGTGCGACGCTTGATCCACCCGGGCTCTAGGCCGAGGCGCGCCTCGATCTCGCCGTTCGTGACGATGCGATCCGGTGCATGGTGACCGAGGCCGATGATCTCGACTCCTGGTGCGGATCGCCTCACGGTTTCTGGCTCCGGTTAGATGCAGGCGTCCGCGGCATCGCGGATCGTACGATAGATGTGGTCGAGGTCGTCATCCTCGATGCAATACGGCGGCATGACGTAGATGGTATTCCCGAGCGGCCGCAAGAGGACGTCGCGGTTCGCAAAGAACGCGTAGAGCTTCGGTCCGATCTCCGCAAGATAGCCATTGTCGGGTACGACCAGATCGAGCGCCGTGATCGTGCCGATCCGGCGAACGTTGGCGAAGTCCGCATCATCACGGAACGGTGCGATGTGCGCTTCCTGCGCCGTCTGGAGCAAGTCGATGCGCTCCATCACGGGTTCCTCGCGCCAAACGTTGCAATTGGCGAGGCCGGCAGCGCAGGCGATCGGGTTGGCGGTGTAGGAACTCGAATGGAAGAACGTCCGCCGTCGGTCGCTCGAGACATGGGCATCGAAGATGGCGGCGGTCGCGAGCGTTGCCGCGAGTGGTATGCTGCCGCCCGTCAGGCCTTTCGCCGTGCATAGAATATCCGGCGTGATGCCGGCCTGAGTGGACGCGAACAATGCGCCTGTCCGGCCCCATCCGGTCATCACTTCGTCGGCGATGACGAGGGCGCCATGGTGTCGCGCGACGCGGACCATCTCGGCGAGCGTCTCGGCTGAATAAATGCGCATGCCGCCTGCACCGAGGATCAACGGCTCGACGAGTAGCGCCGCAACGTCGCCCGCCGCGCATGCCGCTTCGATCGCGTCGAGGGTAGATTGCGCGTCGTCGGCTGAAGGGAAGGGAACGCGAACGACCTCGAACAGGAGAGGTGCGTAGGCTTCGGTGAAGACACCGCGTGCGCCCGCCGACATCGCGCCAACCGTATCGCCGTGATAGGCGTGTTCCAGCGCCAGGATGCGATGACGCTTGCCGCCGGTGTTATGCCAGTAGCCGAGCGCCATCTTGATCGCAACTTCGACCGCTGTCGAACCGCTGTCGGAATAGAACACGTGCGCAAGACCGGCTGGCGCCAATTGAATCAATCGGGCGGCCAGTTCTTCGGCCGGCTCGTGCGTGAAGCCTGCGAAAATCACCTGGTCGAGTATGTCGATCTGACGATGGATCGCCTCGACGATCGTCGGGTGGCGGTGACCGTGCGTCACCACCCACCACGACGATATGGCATCGATGATCCTGCGGCCGTCCGGCGTCTCGAGAACCGCACCCGCACCGCGCGCGATCATCGTCGCCTCGGGCTGCAGTGCATGCTGCGTGAACGGATGCCAGACGGGAGAGCCGCGGTCCGATGTCATGCTTGCTGCTCCAGTGCCGATCTCAGGCGGTCGAGATCGAGCGACGTCTCGATGCTTGCCCGCAGGGCTGCCGGCTCGAGGGGGGCGAGCCACGCCAGCCGGCCGAGCGACGCGACGCCGGAAAAGCCGACGATGGTGCGTTCGCTGTCGATATTTTCGTCGCCGACGAACACCAGTCCGGCAATCGCGATGTTACGCCGCTCGAGGGCTTCGATCGACAACAGAGTGTGATTGATGGTGCCGAGGCGTGTCGATGCGCACAAGACGACCGGAAACCTCCAGTGCGCGTAGAGGTCGATCTGCAGCAGTTCGCGGCTAAGCGGCACCATCAGTCCGCCGGCCCCTTCGATGACGAGCGGGCGTTTCGTCTCGGGTGGCGCGAGATGCCGCGGATCGATGATGACTCCGTCGCGTTCCGCTGCGAGATGCGGCGAAGCCGGGGTCTCGAGCCTGTAGACCTCGGGATGAATGCGTGGATCGCCCGGCACGAGGCCCGCGAGCCGCTCTACCGCGTCGCGATCCGTCCCTTGTGCGATCCCGGCCTGCACCGGCTTCCAGTAGTCGGCGCCGAGAGCCGCGACGAGGCCGGCTGAAACGACCGTCTTGCCGATGTCTGTATCGGTGCCCGTGACGATGAGGGCGCGCGTCATAGGCCGCTCTCGTCAAGCGCGTCGCGAAGTGTGGCGATCATGCGGTCGACGTCCTCGATCGTGACATTGGTCGTCAAAGAAATTCTCAGACGCGCGGTGCCGGCGGGTACGGTCGGCGGGCGTACGGCGCGAATATCGTAGCCGGCATCCTGTAGCGCCGCAGCCAGATGAACCGCGCGGTCGTCCGAGCCGACGATGATCGGCTGGATATGCGTGCCGGTCGTGGCGCGTCCGCCGAGTTCGCCGATGCGGCTCTGCGTGTGTGTGACGATTGCCGCAAGTGCTTCGCGTCGTGCGGGTTCGGATGCGACGTATTGCAATGCGGCGCGTACCGTCGCCGCAACCACAGGCGATGGTGCCGTCGCATAAATGAAGGCGCGGGCCCGGTTCACCATATAGTCGCGCATCACCGCGGGCAACGTGATGAGAGCACCCATGACGCCGAGGGCCTTGCCACAGGTATGCAGCGCGATCACATTGTCGCGTCCTTCGAGCGCGACGCCGAGGCCGCGTCCATCGACGCCGAGCGCCCCCGTTGCGTGCGCTTCATCGATCACCAGCATCGCGTCGTGACGGCAGGCGACCGCAAAGAGATCCGCAAGCGGCGCCATGTCGCCGTCCATGCTGTAGAGGCTTTCAACCGCGATCCATGGGCGTCCCTTGCCGCCCCGCTCACGCCAGGCGCGGATAACATCGTCGGCTGCGGTCACATCGTTGTGTGCGAAGGCCGCGTTGGCGGCGCGCGAAGCGGCCATGCCGTCGATGGCACTGGCGTGGATCAAGGCATCGTGCACGATGAGGTCGCCGCGTTCGGGAAGCGTGGCGAACAAGGCGCTGTTTGCAATGAAGCCGCCACCCATGAACAGCGCAGCCTCGCTGCCGAACCAAGTCGCGGCCTCTGCTTCGAGCGCCGTGTGCTCGGGGTGGTTGCCACGCAGCAGGCGGGAGCCGCCCGAGCCGAGCGGTACGCCGCGGGCGAGCGCGTCGATCGCGGCCTGCTTCAGGACATCCGATTGGGCGAGGCCCAGGTAGTCGTTCGACGAAAAGTCGAGCCCGCGCGCGGTGGCGAGTTCGCGCAGCCGGTGTCGCCGCGCCAGCGCCTGGAGCGATCGCCTATGGCTGCTGGTCATTCCCGACGGGTCCGCTTGCGTGCGCCAACGTCGCGCCGCGATCGGCCGTTGCGCCATCTTTGGCGTTTGCGGCCTCGATCTCCATCCCTTCGAGTCCGAGGCGCCGGAACAGCGCGTCGTCCTTGTCTTCGCCGGGGTTGTCGGCGGTCAGCAGCGTTTCGCCGACGAAGATCGAGTTGGCGCCAGCCAGGAAACAGAGTGCCTGCAACTCGTCGCTCATGTTGGTGCGACCGGCCGACAGCCTGACGAGCGAACGCGGCAGCATCAGACGTGCAAGTGCGATGGTTCGCACGAACTCGAACGGGTCGATGGGAGCGACGTCGGCGAGCGGCGTGCCGGGTATGGGGATCAGCATGTTGATCGGCACGCTCTCGGGATGTTCGTCGAGGTTGGCGAGCGTAATCAGCATGTCGATGCGGTCCTGCGGCTCCTCGCCCATGCCGACGATGCCGCCGCAGCATACCTTGATGCCGGCGTCGCGGACCCGGGCGAGCGTGTCCAGCCGGTCGGCAAACGTCCGCGTCTTGATCACTTCGGAATAGTAGCGTTCCGAGGTATCGATGTTGTGATTGTAGTAGTCGAGACCCGCCGCCTTGAGCCGCGCCACATCGCTGTCGGACAACATGCCGAGCGTCATGCAGGTTTCCATGCCGAGCGCGCGCACGCCCTCAACCATGGCAACGACGGCATCCATGTCGCGCGATTTCGGCTCGCGCCATGCCGCGCCCATGCAATAGCGCGTCGCGCCCGCATCCTTCGCCTTGCGGGCTTCATCGAGGACACGCTCGATCTCCATGAGCTTGGACGCCTTGAGACCCGATTCATGATGCGCCGACTGGCTGCAGTAGCCGCAATCCTCGGCGCAGCCGCCGGTCTTGATGGAGAGCAGTCGGCTCCGCTGCACACGGTTGGCGTCGAAGCTCTGGCGATGTACCGCCTGCGCCCGGAAGATCAGGTCGTTGAACGGAGCCTGATAGAGTGCTTCGGCTTCGGCGCGTGACCAGTCATGACGGGGCACGGCTGGGTCGGCGGAGCGGGTCGCAATCTTGTCGAGCATCGTGGCAGGTCCCTGATCGAGCCGAAATGCGGGAGGCCCCGAGCGCGCGCCATCGCGCGCCCGCGTCCGCGCCTCCGCAAACGTATTGGGCTTGTTTGCACCGCCCCGCCCGGCTCGGCAAGGCGGTTGTTGGTCGAAATCCGGCCGTCCGGCACCCGGCTTCGTCGCCGAGGCCCAATGCCGGGAGACTGGAGCAGCCTCAAACAGCGATCTTTCCACCGCTTTTGCGCGTGATCGCGATGACGGATGGTCTCGGCGGCATCGTGCTCTTGAAATCCGGCCAACGGGTCGAGGGATCGGCGAACGTCGACGCCGGTTCGCCGCGCCCGCCTTCGGCCGGATGCTGGACGGCGACGAAGAGCGTCTCGGCATCGGGTGCGAAGGCTGGCCCGCACATCTCCGCGCCAATGGGGCAGCGGAAGAACAGCTTCGAGGTGCCGCGCGCCGCGCCCTCCGTCTCGAGCGCCCAGATGCCGTCGGCCCGACCGGTCGCGGCGGGTGTGTTGCCGTCGGTCGCGATCCACAGCCGACCGAGCGCGTCCACCGCGCAATTGTCCGGCATCGCGAACCAACCGTTGGATGTCGTCAGCGGATTGAAGGTGGCCCCGATTTCGGCGACGGCCGGATCGCCGCACTTGACGAGGATCTCCCAACGGAACGTCGGGCTGGCATGATCGCCACCGTCGGGCATGATTTCGACGATATGGCCGAACCTGTTCGGTGCGCGGGGGTTCGCGGCATCGACGGCGGCCGGGCCGCGATCGGCATTGTTGGTGAGCATGACGTAGACCTTGCCGGTCTTGGGGTTGACTTCGATATCCTCTGGCCGGTCCATCTTGGTGGCGCCGAGGATGTCGGCTGCGACCCGCGCGCGGATGACGACGTCGCCCTGATCCGTGAACCCGCCTGCCTTCGTTAGCGGGCCTGTGCCGTGTTCGAGGGCGAGCCATACGCCTGTCCCGTCGGCATTGAAGCGCGCGACGGAGAGTGTTCCGTGATCGAGGATGTTCTTGTTGGCGGCCGGCCTCTCCAGGTCGACGGCATCGCGCGTGACGAACCGGTAGACATAATCGAACCGCTGATCGTCACCCTGATAGACGACGAACCGGCCGTCGCGATTGACTATGTTGCCGGCGCCCTCGTGCTTGAAGCGCCCGAGCGCCGTCCGCTTGACGGGCACCGACGTCGGGTCCTTCGGGTCGATCTCGACCACCCAGCCGAAACGGTTGCATTCGTTCGGCTCCTTCGAGACGTTGAAGCGATCATGGAACTTCGCCCAGAACGCCAGTTCAGCGGGAATGCCGTAGCGCGCGAGCGTGGCCGTGTCGGCAACCTTGCCGATAGCGCCCTTGCCCCAGAAATAGAGGTTGAAATTCTCTTCGCAGGTCAGCCACGTCCCCCACGGCGTCGTGGCACCAGCGCAATTGTTGATCATGCCAAGAACACGCGTGCCCGTCGGGTCGGCGCTCGTCTGCATCTTTTCGTGACCGGCCGCCGGACCTGAAATGCGCATCTCAGTTTCGGCCGTGATGCGGCGGGCATACTTCGAATCCGGCACAACGGACCATTTGCCCTTGTCGCGACGGACCTCGATGATGCTTCCGCCGTGCGCCATCATCTCGATACCGACCTGCTCGCGCGTGATCTTGTCGTATCGGGCCTTCTTCTTTGCCGTCGGATCGACGCCGGGGAACATCAGCTCGGGGTTGGTGTATTCGTGATTGACGACCAGAAGGCCGTGCGTGCTTGCGCCGTCGAGGGGGATGTATCCGATAAAATCGTTGTTGTAGCCGAACTGTTGCGACTGGCTATCGGGGGTCTGGGCGTTCGGATCGAATGTCGGGGCGGTTGCCGTGACCTTGTCGCCCCAGCGGATGAGTACGTCGGCATCGTAACCGGCCGCGACGTGATGGGTCTCGTCCGCACCGGCGCCGAGTTCGTCGAACTTGAACGAGGGCGTCGGGTCGTTCGCCTCTCCGCACGCGGCTAGAAGCAGCGTCGGGGAGACCGCGAGCGACGCCGCCGAAACCGCCAGCATTCCGCTCATCAACTCGCGCCGAGACAGGCGTGCGAGGATGATGTCGCCCATGGTCGGGTTGTCCGACGTGTTGGCGGCGATGTCTTCGCGCTCCTCCGCGATCACTGACGGCGGTACGGCATCCTGGGTCATGGCTGTGGGTTCCTGCGCGGCGGGGAGGGTGAGAGCGTGGCCGTGGGCGTCTTGTCGTCGAGCGGTGAGGGTATCAATCGAATTCCGACAGTTTTACAACAATCGCGTGAGACATGCGGCCTCCCCGGCCCGGACGATTGCGAAATCGCGCGACAGGCCATGCGCTGCCGGTTTAAACGGTGGCGGCCCAGTCGTCGGGCTCCGTTGCGGATGCGGGGTTGGCCTTGTCTTCGCCAGATCCCGCCCGACGCCATCAGGAGACGCTCTCATATGCCGCAGTCCCAGATATTCGCCTTCGCGCCCGTGCCGCAAGCAACGCTTCCGATCGAGGGCACGGACCAGCTTTTTCCGGTGCATCGCGTCTATTGCGTCGGCCGCAACTATGCCGAGCATGCGCGTGAGATGGGACACGATCCCAATCGCGAGCCGCCATTCTTTTTCCAGAAGAACCCCGGTAATCTTCGCTCCGACGGGATCTTTCCTATGCCGCCATTGTCGAGCGACGTGCAATTCGAGATCGAATTGGCGGTGTGTCTCTCGGAAGGGGGCGACGATATTCCAGTCGCGCGGGCACTAGAGTGCGTGTTCGGCTATGCGGTTGCGCTCGACATGACGCGCCGCGACCTGCAGGGCGAGGCCAAGAAGCTCGGCCGCCCTTGGGAAGTGGGCAAGGCCTTCGAAGGTTCGGCACCCTGTTCCGCGATCCGTCGCGCGTCGGAAATCGGTCATCCCGCCTCTGGCCTGATCACGCTGGACCAGAACGGCGCGCGCCGTCAAAGCGGCGACCTTTCGCAGATGATCTGGAGCGTGCCCGAGCAAATCGCCTATCTGTCGCAACTGTTCACGCTGCGCCCCGGAGACGTCATCCTGACAGGTACACCGGCCGGTGTGGGCCGCGTCGCGCCGGGCGATCGGCTGTCGGGCGAAGTCGAAAAGGTCGGTCGCCTCGACGTCGAAGTGCTGTAGTCTGCGGCCCCCGCGCAGTCGTCGATTGCCGGCGGCGACATATTGAATGCGCCGGCTTTGCATAAAATTATCGGCAAAATTCAATTGGCATTTGCGCAAAGCGACGTTTCACTTTTCTAATCTTTTCAATCGACTTCCTTTGATCGACTTCATGGTCTCCCGCATATTGCTTTCGAGGCCGGAACGCTGACCGCGCGTCAGTGGCCATATCTGCGTTCTCAAATGCAATAGCACTGCGATTCATCCCGTGCCCGTGAGAGGTGCGGGGGAGCGCGCCCGTTCACGCCTCATTCGCGCGTGATTGGAGTGAACCGCCATGACGCCTGCCGACTACGATGCGGCCCTCGTTCAGCGTCTCACACAGCACGAGGTTCTTCGTGCACGGGGCTATACGTTCTATGTCGGGCCGCGTGGTGGCGTCGTCGTCGACAGGTGGGGGCACGTGCGCGGCATCTGGCACCACGATGGCACGCGGTTCGCGTGGATGCCCGCCAGCCATTCCCAGCCGACCAGCTGGGCGGACAGTGTCGACGCAGCGGAACGGTTCACCGTTGTCATGCTGGCAACGTCGACGACAAAATGACGTGCCGCGCTGGGTTGCCGTCGAGCGGGTGCGATGTGCCAATCCTAGGATAGATCTTTGGGCAAGCGCGGGAGCGGCATCACCTCGATGCCGTCTTCGGCGAGGGATTGAACGTCGCTGGCGGTCGCTTCGCCGTAGATCGGCCGATCGGAGACCTCGTTGAAGTGGATGCGCCGTGCTTCTTCCGCGAAGCGCGGACCGACGTACTCGGCTTCCGCCTGAACCTTCTCGTGCAACTCGCGTATCATGGCTTTGATCTTGCGTGCCACTGCGACGGCATCCCCGTCCGGATTGCCGTCGAGGAGTGCCGCGCCGGGCGGGTCGGCCTCGGCCGGCTGCGACGTGCCGGGCGCCGTACTGCTGCGCGCGACGATGTTGGGCGCCATCAGCGTCTTGCTGACGTCGGTGTCGCCGCAGATCGGACAGGACACCTGATGCGCTGCTTCGAGCTGATCGTAGGAGTCGCTCGAAGCGAACCAGGACTCGAACTCGTGGCGTTTGCCACAGGCGAGGCGGTAGCGGATCACGGCGCGACCTCGGCAAAAGTTGGTGTGGCTGCGACAAGCGTGAAGCTGCGATCGTGCACGAGGGAAGGCACGCGTGCTCGCACGGCGTTCGCGTCAGCCGTGTCGATGTCGACGACGATCACCCCGGGCTCGAGGCCGGCATCGCCGACGATATCCCCCCATGGTGAAACGACGAGACTGTGGCCGTAGGTCTCTCGCCCCATTTCGTGCAAGCCTGTCTGGGCGGCCGCCAGAACGAAGCATTGCGTCTCGATGGCGCGTGCCTTCAGCAGTGGATGCCAGTGCGCCTCGCCTGTCGTGCGTGTGAATGCGGCCGGTCCCGAGATCAGAACTGCTCCGGCCTGCGCCAATGCGCGATGCAGATAAGGGAACCGCAGATCGTAGCAGATCGTCAGCCCCAAGCGGCCCCACGGGAGGTCGACGACGACAGCTTGTGAGCCGGGCTGATAGTTGCGGCTCTCACAATACGTCTCGCCGTTCGGCAGTTCGACGTCGAACATGTGGATCTTGTCGTAGCGCGCGGCGATGCGGCCACCGGGATCGATCACGTAAGAACGATTGGCGAGCTTCTCCTCAGATAGCCTCACGGCCATCGAGCCGATGTGAAGCCAGATGCCGAGTTCGCGCGCGATCGCGCGGAAGGCCTCGAGTGCGGCGCTCGTCTCTTCGCGGGCGGTCGCGGCGAACAGCATGTCGCGGTCGAGTTCCATCAACGTCGTGACTTCCGGCGTCTGTACGTAGTCGGCGCCCTGGCGGGCGGCGTCACGGATGAGGTCGAGCGCCATCGTGACATTGCCGTCGAGGCTGCGCGTCGCGCACATCTGCACGAGGCCGGCCTTGAAGGCGGTGGAGGACGTTGGCTGTGCTGTCGTCACGATGCTGATCCTTCAAGCCGACTGTGCGGCGGCCGGGGCTATCCTGCGAGCAACGGGTCGAGACCGCCGGCGCGATCGAGTGCATAAAGGTCGTCGCAGCCACCGATATGGCGGTCTCCAATCCAGATCTGCGGCACGGTGTTCTGCCCGCCGGCCTTCTGGCGCATTTCGGCCCGGAGGCCCGCCCTGCTGTTCACGTCGATTTCGTCGAAGGTGACACCTTTTTCGTTCAGAAGGTCCTTCGCCATGTGGCAATAAGGACAAAACATGGTCGTGTAGATGGTAACCTTTGCCATTCCCGCCGTCCCGCCTATCTCAAACATTGCGAAGGTTTTTCCAACGCGCTCGGCAAAACTACCGCTTTTGCCCGGCGGGGCATAGTGCCGAGCGAGAATGTGCCGCGGTTTCATGCCGGGACATGGCCGAGGGTGCACCGGTATTCAAGGGTGGATCGGGCCGGGTCTGCCCCTCGAGGCGACCGGTCAAGCCAGAAGTGTTGCCGTGGCATCCGTCACGAGGCCGAGCGCCAGCACATCGACCGCCGTGGCGCCTGCGTCGAGCAGTGCCCGCGACGCCGCGGTGACCGTTGCGCCGGTGGTGATCACATCGTCGACGATCAGTGCGCGTCGCCCCGCGATGAGGGCCCGATGGCGCGTCGGTACTTCGAAGGCACCGCGGACGTTGAGGCGACGTTGCTCGCGCGTGAGGCCGATCTGGCTTTGCGTCGCACGCGAGCGGACGAGCGCCAGATGCGCGACCGGGAGTCCGGTGATGGCTGCGATCTCGATGGCCAGGAATGACGACTGATTGAAGCGGCGGCGAAGCAGCTTCATTCGGTGCAGCGGAATGGGCACCAGGATATCGGCATCCGCGATCAATCCGGCGCCGGCTTCGCACATCCAGCGGCCGAATAGTGCGCGCGCGTCATGGCGGTCGTGGAATTTCATGTCGTGAATGAGGTCGCGCATCACCCCGTCATATCGGGCAACGGCGCGCGCGCGCGCATAGACCGGTGGGCTGGCCGCTGCTTCCGCCGAGATCGCGCCACTGCCGGCGTCGTAGGGGAGGGGAATACCGAGGCGATCGCACAGCGGCGGCCGGATGAAGTCGATGTTGCGCCAGCAATCCGCGCAGATCGCATTCTTGCTGGCGAGCGGCGTATGGCAGGCGAGGCACAGCGGCGGCATCATGACGTCCGCGAGCCACCCGATCGCAGCGCGAATGCCAGCGTGCACCGCGCTCACTCGGCTGGAATCGCGCCGAAAATCGGAACCCTCCAGATTGGGCATTGCGTCGCGGCCCCGATGGCTCATATCCAAAGACGGTGTGCGGTCCGCGTCTGGCCCGTCCGAGTCTGGCCCGTCCGCACATCGGTCGGGGCGGTTTGAGCCGGTTGCTTCTGCGATATGTGAATTTGTCGCCAAGTCCGCCGCCACGTCGGTTGCCGGGTCTGCAGCCGCACCGGGCACTTCCGCCGCGCCGTGCGGCCTGCCCAGGTCGGGTGTCCGGAGTGCGTGAGCGCCCCGAATGAAGGTCAATCGCGCAAAGGATGATCCGTCGAATGCCGATCGAGAGCAAGCCACAAACGGACCACGCCGACCCCCGTTCGCGGCCCTTCGACCGGGCGCTGCTCCGATCGCGTCGCCGGCGCGTCGCGGGCGCGGCGGATCAGGCGGATTTCCTGCTGCACCGGGTTGGCGAGGATCTCGCCGACCGCCTGTCGATCATCAAGCGGGCGTTTCCGGTCGCGGCCAATATCGGCGCGCACCACGGCGTGCTGAGCCGTCGTCTGCGCCAAGTCGAAACGGTCGGCATGATCGTCGATGTCGAGGCGGTCGACGCGCTCGCGAACCAGTGTGACGGTCCATTGGTGATCGCGGATGAGGAAGCGCTGCCGTTCGCCGCGGCGTCGCTCGATCTTGCGGTTTCCGCCCTTTCGCTGCAGCTCGTCAACGATCTGCCGGGCACGCTCGCGCAGATCAGGCAGGCGCTGAAACCGGACGGCTTGTTGCTTGCCGCGTTGCTCGGCGGCGCGACGCTTGGCGAACTTGGTGAAGCGTGGCTGATTGCTGAGGAAGAGATAACCGGTGGCGCATCCCCGCGTGTCGCGCCGGCCATCGATCTGCGCGATCTCGGCGGCCTTCTGCAGCGCGCCGGATTCGCGCTGCCGGTGGTCGACAGCGAGCGCGTGACCGTCGCCTACGCATCACCCCTTGCGCTGATGCGCGAGATCAAGGCCATGGGGGCGAGCAACATGCTGACACAACGCCGGCGGGCACCGGTGCGCCGCGATGTGCTGGCGCGGGCGGCGCAGATCTACGAGCAGCGGCACGCCCGCGGCGATGGGCGCGTTCTCGCGACGTTCGAAATCATGACCATCACCGCCTGGGCGCCAGACGCGAGCCAACAAAAGCCTTTGAAGCCAGGTTCGGCGGCTGTGCGTCTCGCCGCGGCGCTCGGCACGGATGAACTGCCGACCGGCGAGAAGCCCGGCGGCTGAACCACCCGCGCCACCGCCGGTCGGGCACAAGCCAGCTGGCGCGAAGCAACTCGTGTTCCGGCACAGGCATCTGCCTCTCCTCGGCCTTACCGTTGAGAGGAAATGTCTCAGCGATGAGGAACACTAGCTGGCGCGCGGCCCTCGCATCTGCAGCAGCGCCTTTTCGATGCGGCGCCAGGTTGCGGCCTCATCAGCGTTGCCGCTTTCCTCGTACGACTTCGCCTTGTGCGCGGCCTCGACCACGGCACGGTCACCGTGCGCCGAAAGCATTTTGCGCGCGTGTTCCTGGATTTCGATGGCTTGCATCATCACTCTCCCTGGTTGGCCGGCACCATCGTATCGGTGCCGCGACCCGTTCGAATGGCGTGCCGGATGAGATGGGGAATGTGCGCTTGGCGCGAGATCCGGCACACGTGCTGTGCGGCCCGGTACGCAGAGCGCGCCGCACCGCCGGCCAAGTATAGCATCATCGGCGCCAATGGCACCGGCTTGTCGGACATGGGAAGCGCATGGAGCTGCGTCAATACGGCTATCTGACAGCGTGTCGGACGACGTACCGCCCCCGAGACTATACGTCAGGCGAGCAGATCGCGCAGCGCCGGCAGCAACGGCAAATCGGCAGGCGGCATCGGGTAGTGCTGCAGGCGGTTTGCCCGAACCCAGGCGATGTCTTGGCCCTCCTGCGGCGAGATATCTCCATCCCATGTCTTGCAGATGTAGAGCGGCATGAGGAGATGGAAATCTTCGTAGGCGTGGCTCGCGAAGGTGAGCGGCGCGAGGCAGGTACGGCAGAGTTCGATGTCGAGTTCTTCCTTGATCTCGCGCACGAGCGCGTCTTCGGGCGTTTCACCGGCGTCGAGCTTGCCGCCCGGAAACTCCCATAGCCCCGCCAGCGGCTTGCCTTCGGGACGCTGGGCGATCAGCACGCGGTTGTCGGCATCGATCAACGCGACGGCAACGACGAGGCGGACGGGTTTGGTCATGGCTGGTGGTCTGCCCTTCGCTCACGTCGCCGATCAGTGGCGGGTCAAGATGCTGGTTTGCGCGATGAGCGATGTCAGGCCGCGCTTTCTGAGATTGGGGTCGCGATCGATGGCCTCGTTCGTATCGATTACACGAATATCGAAGGCTGACGCGAAGAGGCTCGCGACCTCACGCTCGGAAACGGAGAACGGCGGGCCGGACATTTCACGTTGATCGAATTCGAGCGTCAGCAGCAGTGTGCGCGTGCCGGCGGCCAGCATGTCTGCCATGAAGGCAGCATACTGAAGTCGCATGGGCGCTGGCAGCGCAACGAGGCTGGCGCGATCGTAGACCGCGCCGATGCCCTCGAGTGCGGATGTCGGCAACGTGAACATGTCGCCGCACCAGATCGTAATTCCAGGTGTAGAGAAGACGATATGCTCGCCAAATCGCGTTTCGCTGGGCGTCATCTCGTGCTCGGCGAAGAATTGGCGGACGGCGAGCGCGCTCAACTCGGCTCCAACGACCTCGTGGCCGGCCGCCGCCAGCCACGCCATATCCAGCGATTTTCCGCAAAACGGCACGAACACGCGCGTGGAGCTTGCAACGTCGAGGAGAGGCCAGTGTGCGATAAGCTCGGGGCTCGTATCGCTGCGGTGAAAGCCGATCTCGCCGCGCCGCCATCGCTCCTGCCAGAATTCGTGGTCCATCTCGCCTCACAGCACTCCGCCGGACCTTGGTCCAGCCGATCACGCGCCGCACGTTGCTCCATGCCGCCCACCGGCACCGCTCAGCTGCGGTAATCCGCGTTGATCGAGACATAGTCGTGCGTCAGGTCGCACGTCCAGAGCGTCGCTGCCGCCGCGCCGACGCCGACATCGGCGCGAATGACGATTTCACGGGCCTTCATGTACTGCGCCACGGTCTTTTCGTCGTACTCCTCGGCGCGTTCGCCGTTGCGGGCGACGCAATATGGCCCAAACCAGATCGTGAGCTTGTCGCGGTCGGCGGCTTCGCCGGACTTGCCGACGGCCATGACGACGCGGCCCCAGTTCGGGTCCTCTCCGGCAATTGCCGTCTTCAGGATCGGGGAGTTGCCGCACGCCCGTGCGATCGTGCGGGCCGCCATGAATGACTCGGCGCCGGTGATTTCGAAGGTCACGAACTTCGATAGCCCTTCCCCGTCCTTCGCGATCTGAATGGCGAGATCGCGCATCACGTCCTGCAGCGCCTTGCCAAACACCGCGAGGCGCTTGTCGGATTTCCGCGTGATCGGCTCCTGACCGCGGGCCGCCGCCTTGCCTGTCGCGAACACGAGGCAGGTATCGCTGGTCGAGGTGTCGCCGTCGATGGTCATGCAGTTGAAGGTCGTCTCGACGTGCTCCGAGACGAGTGCCTGCAGCAACTGGCGGCTGATCGCTGCGTCCGTGAAAATGTAGCTCAGCATGGTCGCCATGTCGGGGGCGATCATGCCGGCTCCCTTGGCAATGCCGTTGATCGTCACCTTGATGCCGTCGAGGTCGACCTTTCGCGTCGCGACCTTGGGGTAGGTGTCGGTCGTCATGATCGCACGCGCGGCGGCGTCGAAGGCATTGGCTTTCGCCTTCTTGACCAGACCGCCCAGCAGATGCGTGAACTTGCTGGCATCCATCGGCTCGCCGATCACACCGGTGGACGAGACATAGACCTCCTTCGTGCCACATCCAGCCGCCGCCGCACCCGCAGCGATGGTTGCTTCCACCGCGTCTCGTCCCTTCATGCCGGTGAATGCATTGGCGTTGCCGGAGTTGACGACAAGTAGCCGCGCCTTCCCGTGCGCCAGGTTCTCGCGGCAGCGGATCACGGGGGCCGAGCAGGTCTTGGACTTGGTCAGCACACCGGCGGCGACGGTTCCCTCGTCCAGGCACGCGACCATCAGGTCGGTCCGCCCCTTGTAGCGGATGCCGGCTTCGGCCGTGGCGAAACGCACGCCCTCGATCGGCGGCAGCTTCGCGAGCTTTTCGGGAGCGAAGGGGGAGACCGCGTTTATTTTGCCCATGGCGTGTGTGTGTCCGGCTAGGTTGGGGGTCAGCGTCGCTTCGTGTCCAGTCGTGTGGTGTCCAGTCCAGTCGCGGTGGACCGCTGCGGCCGTAAGCCCAAACAGATCGGGCCGCTGTTTTCAAGCGGCCCGCTGCAAAATCGGTGGCGAAATCGTGGGTCGGGTCGCGGTGCCGGCCTCTGGTGCCAACGAGGCTGACCAGTCGACACCCGGCACCGTCGAGAAAAAATCACTTCTTATCGTCGGTCTTGTCGCCCTCGGCCTTGGCGTCGCCCTTCGCGGCCTCGGCCTTTTCCTTCGCCTCGATCTGCGACTTGATCATCTCCTCGATCTGCCTGCGCTGGGCGGCCTCGGCGCTGTCGCCTTCCTCGACCTCCTTCTTGATCGCGGGGTCGATGTACTCGATCTTGGCATCGGCACGCAGCTTGGCGGCCACCGCCTGGGCCCGCTGGTGGATCATCGAGGCGAGAATGCGGTCCTTCACTTCGTCGAAGGTCGGCGGCGCCTTCTGGCGGCGATCCTCGAGTTTGATCAGATGCCAGCCGAACTGGCTCTTCACGGGGTTCGATACGTCACCCTTCTTGAGCGCGAAGGCCGCGGTCTCGAACGCCGGCACCATCTGCCCGTTAGTGAAGTAGCCGAGCATGCCGCCATCATCCTTGGTGCCCGGGTCCTTGGAGTGCTCCTTGGCCAGTGCGACGAAATCCGCGCCACCGTCGATCTTCGACTTCAGGTCCTTGGCCATCTCCTCGCTCTCGACCAGGATGTGGCGGGCCTGGACCTCTTCGCGGGGCGGTAACGCCTTGATCTGGTCGTCGTAATAGGTCTTGGCCGCGGCCTCGCTGACCGACTTGTTGATATTGAGCTCGAAGTAGGCATCGCGCAGGGCGCGGTTGCGCCAATACTTCATGCGGCTGTCGAAGGCGTCGCCATCGGTCATCTTGGCGGCTTCGGCGGCCTTGGCGAACAGGTTGTTCTCAATCAGGAATTCGACCAGCACGCGGCGCTTGGTGGTATCCGGCAGTTTGCCCAGGTCGCGGCCGATCTCATCCTCGGCGAGCTTCAGATCGGCTTCCGTGATCGGCCGGCCGTTGACACTGGCGACGGGCGTGTCGGCGGCCGGCGGCGCGGCTGGTGCGGCCGCGGCGGGTGCTTCTGCCTGTGCGGTGTCGGGTGCCTTATCCTGCGCCGTCGCCTGCGTCGCAGAAAGGCACGCGATCATGGAAATCAGGGCCGCCAGCGGGGTGATCGCAGCGCGCTGAATGTTCGGGCGGGTATCGGACAGTCGTTTCACGGATCGCGTTCCTCAATTGTTCGCCAGGCCTGGAGGCGATGGGCGTTCTCTCGCGGCCCGAATGCCGCCGCCGCTGTCATGGCGTCGGCTCGGGCCTTGCCGCGAGAGACCGGGCGTCTCTCTTGCTGTGCGTCGTCACCATCTCCGAGAGGGCACCGAAAGCGTGCCGGCGCACCTCGAGCCGGGATCGACGTCGCCGGTCGCGCGCATCGTTAGACGGTGGGCGTCGGCCTGCCAAGTTAACATTTCGAGAGATGGCGGCGCTCACCGTCGCCCAATTGCGGCCAAATGAACGAGGCCCAATCGGGGGGCTTCACATTGACAAGGCCCCCACCCGGTCCTTATCTCTCGCCGGTAACCGTACCGATTGGCCCGGTCGCGCGCTTCACATCCGAAGGCGGCGCGATTGCTCCTGTCCTGGCGATCGTGCCGGACCTGGGGGCCGTCACACTGATGATCTGATGCACCCGTCCAGCCCTCGTCTGCCCGGCCTACTTCCGGATATCCGACGGCAACCGGGTTGGCTCTTACGATTTGAGGATTTCTGCGCATGCTGTCCATCGGCTCACTCGCTTCGAAGCTGTTCGGTTCTTCGAACGAGCGCAGGGTCAAGGTGTTTCGTCCGCGCGTCGAGGCGATCAACGCACTCGAGGACGAGATTGCGGCGCTGACCGACGCGGAGCTGCGCGCCAGGACGGAGGCGTTCAAGGCCGAGGTCGCGGCAGGCAAGGATCTCGACGAACTCCTCGTGCCGGCATTCGCAACCGTTCGCGAGGCGGCCAAGCGCACGCTCGGCCAGCGCCATTTCGACGTGCAGATGATTGGCGGCATGGTGCTGCACGGCGGTGATATCGCCGAGATGAAGACGGGCGAGGGCAAGACGCTCGTTGCGACGCTTGCAGTGTATCTCAACGCGCTCGCGGGCCGCGGCGTTCATGTCGTCACGGTCAACGACTATCTCGCCCAACGCGATTCCGAATGGATGGGACGCGTCTATCGTTTCCTCGGGCTCACCGTCGGCGTCATCGTGCACGGCCTCGACGACGAGGAGCGCAAGGCGCAGTACGCCTGCGACGTCACCTATGCGACCAACAACGAGCTGGGCTTCGACTACCTCCGCGACAACATGAAGATGAGCCAGTCGGAGATGGTGCAGCGCGGCCATGCGTTTGCAATCGTCGACGAGGTCGATTCGATCCTGATCGACGAGGCGAGGACGCCGCTCATCATTTCAGGCCCGGTCGAGGATCGCGCCGAACTCTACATCAGCATCGACAAGCTCATTCCGTCGCTCGTCGCCGAAGATTTCGAACTCGACGAAAAGCAGCGCCAGGTCTCGTTGACGGAAACCGGCAACGAACGCATGGAACAGCTGCTCGAGGAGGCAGGCCTGCTCAAGGGCGGCTCGCTCTACGATATCGAGAACGTGACCGTCGTCCATCACGTCAATCAGGCGCTCAAGGCACACAAGCTGTTCCAGCGCGACCGCGATTACATCGTCAAGTCGGACGAGGTCGTCATCATCGACGAGTTCACCGGCCGCATGATGCCGGGTCGCCGCTACTCCGAGGGCCTGCACCAGGCGCTGGAAGCGAAGGAAGGCGTCCAGATCCAGCCCGAGAACCAGACGCTCGCATCGATAACCTTCCAGAACTATTTCCGCCTCTACGACAAGCTCGCCGGCATGACCGGCACGGCTTCGACCGAGGCCAGCGAGTTCATGGACATCTACGGCCTCGAAGTCATCGAGATCCCGACCAACCGTCCGATCTCGCGCGTCGACGATGACGACGAGGTCTACCGGACGCAGAAGGAGAAGCTCGACGCCATCGTGATGTCGATCGCGGAGTGCCAGCGGCTCGGCCAGCCGCTGCTGGTCGGCACGGTGTCGATCGAGAAATCCGAGCAGCTATCCGAGCTGCTGTCCGACAAGAAGTACATCGCCGAGCTTGCAAAGCGCGTGCAAGCGCAGGCCGACGACCTGAAGGGCGACCGTGATCGCGAGTTGCGCGAATATCTCGTCGACATCGGCGGCCATCTGGCTGAAATCGCGCGCACGGCGAAGTCTGGCAAACCGCCGATTGCGCATCAGGTTCTGAATGCCCGCTACCACGAGCAGGAAGCCAACATCATCGCTCAGGCAGGCGTGCCGGGCGCGGTCACGATCGCAACCAACATGGCGGGTCGCGGCACCGATATTCAGCTTGGCGGCAATGCTGAATACCGCATGCGCGACTGGCTTGCCGAGGAGCGCGCGCAGGGGCGTGAACCGACAGAATCCGCCATCGATGCCAAGAAGGCCGAGATCGCGGCCGATATCGATGTCAAGAAACAGGCCGCGCTCGCAGCCGGCGGCCTCTACGTGCTGGCCACCGAGCGTCACGAGAGCCGTCGTATCGACAACCAGTTGCGTGGCC
>JAGRKS010000155.1:0-20576 GCA_020442185.1 Hyphomicrobiaceae bacterium | reverse complement strand
GCGCGCAACTTCGACATTCGCAAGCAGATCCTGAAATACGACGACGTCATGAACGACCAGCGAAAGGTGATCTTCGAACAGCGCAAGGACTTCATGGCGGAAGAGGATCTCTCCGACACGATCGCCGATATGCGCCATCAGGTCGTTCGCGAACTGGTCCGCAAGCACATTCCCGAGAAGGCATACGCCGAGCAGTGGGATGCAGCCGGTTTGCACGATGCGATCGCCGGAATTTTCGGGATCGATTTGCCGATCGCGGAGTGGGCGGAAGAAGAGGGCATCGCCGACGAGGAGATCGAGGAGCGGCTCATCAAGGCCGTGGACCAGCGTTCGGAAGAGAAGTCGAGGGAACTCGGCCCCGAACTCTATCGCGAAATCGAGAAGATGGTGCTGCTGCAGACTCTCGACCATCTGTGGCGCGAGCATCTCGTGACGCTCGAGCATCTCCGCCAGGTGATCGGCTTCCGTGCCTACGGTCAGCGCGATCCGCTGAACGAGTACAAGAGTGAGGCGTTCGTTCTGTTCGAGGCGATGCTGGACAAGCTGCGCGAAGCCGTTACCGGCCAGCTCATGCATGTCGAGTTGACGCCCAACGATGAGGAGAACCCACTCCTGCAACCGGTGGATCTGCCGCCGATGCAGGCCCATCATCTCGATCCGATGACGGGAATGGACGAGTTCGAGATGGCGGAATCTGCCATCAACGCCGGCTCGCGTCTGTCCGAGACGGCAGAGCGGCGTCAACCGTTGCAGAACCGTCGCGCTGGAGACATCAACCCCGCCGATCCCTCGACGTGGGGCAAGGTGCCGCGCAATTCCGTGTGTCCGTGCGGGTCTGGCAAGAAGTACAAGCACTGTCACGGCCGCCACGACTGAACCGAGGCACCACAACGAGCGCCCGGCTTTTCGTTTCTAGTCGGCGCGTGGATTTTTCGGCGTCGTCAGCGAACAGCGGTTGACGCCGCCGTTGCGGTCGGCCCGCTGTCGTCATTGGAGCTGGGCGCCGCAACGGTGCGGTGTCTCGATGCGCCAATCGAGCGCGGTCGAGGCGCCGCCCAGGTTCGCCAGCCAAGTACCCCTGAAGGAACGCGTACAACAGTCGGTGGAAATGCTGAGGCTCTAATGCAGCTTGCGCCGTGTCGCGGCAGCCTCGGCAACACCGCCCCCCGTTTCGCCCCCCGTTTCGCCGCGCGTGTCGTCCTCGAGCGACGCGGATTGCCGGCTCTCGCTCCGCTCGACAATGACCTGCCGGCCATCACGGCGATCTGCTGACGCGGCCCCAGCCCCGTGCACGCCGTTCTTGCCGGGATTGGCGTTGCCGCCGGCAGCCGGCGACTTGCCGCCCGTACCGGCGCCACCCGCACCTTCGCCGTGACCGCCGCCGTCTCCGCTTTTCGCAGCGTGGCCGTGGCTCGACAACCGGTCGGAGAGTGCGAGGAGCACACTCGAGACGACGAACACCACATGCACGATCACCAGCCACATCAGGTCGCGGTCCGAGACCTTGTTGATCGACATGAACTGCTTCAACAACTGGATCGCGGAGATCGCGACGATCGATGACAGCAGCTTCAGCTTCAGCCCGCTGAAATCGATCTTGCCCATCCACTCCGGCCAGTCTTTGTGATCGCCGTGGTCGATACGCGAAACGAAATTCTCGTAGCCCGAAAAAATCACGATGATCAGCAGCGACCCCGTCAACGCGAGATCGACGAGCGCGAGGACCCCGAGGATCACTTCACTTTCAGTTGCGGTGAAGGCATGCGCGGCAATGTGGAGTAGCTCGGCGATGAACTTGATCAGCAGCACGACCAGCGACAATGCCAGGCCGAGATAGAACGGCGCGAGTATCCACCGGCTCGAGAACAGGATCGTCTCAAGCAGCTTCTCGGCTCGCTTTGCGATGGTGTTGGGATCAGTCATCATCTGCTTCTTCGGTTGATCGAATGCTCGTCTGCGCCAGCCGGGGTCTATCGCATGGAGCTGTCCGCAAGCGCAACTCCAGCCGATGTAGATCACGCCCGAATTGCGCTTGGCTGGATTTTTTTTCGCTGAGGGCTATTCCCAGTTTCGCGCAGGCCCCTGCAGGGGCGGCGCGTGCGCTGGGCCGCCTTCGCGGCCTGTGCACCTGCAGCGCTGGAGTACGGATTGTCACCAACGGCGGCTGCTGCATGATCACCGCCAATCTGCCGGCTGGGCGGGGTCATGATGGTACGCGCCAAGTCGCGCCATTCTCGCCTTCGGGCTAGCGGTTCGATGTTGCCGCCCGGACGCGGCGGTTGCGGGCCCGCTCGGACCTGGCGATTGCGCGCTGGTCACGCTGCGCTTGCATCGCGATGAACTTGCGACAACTAGCGCGGTTCTGGTTGCAACTGGCCTGCGATGAGTTGCGCATTCGGGGGTCCAGCTTCGCCAAGCGGCGTCTTTGCCCGGGCGGAAGTCTGGCGTTTGCCGCGACGAGTCGTGCGACTTTCGCCATCGCGTTGCGATATAGATCGAACGCTCCCTTGAGATGCGGCGGAAGCGTCGCCGCCGCCTGTTGCCAAACCGGCTTCGGCGTTTTGTGGCCCAGCCGGCTCAGCAGCGGGCTCTGGCGGGCAAGCGATGCGAATTCTTCCAGGCTCTCCATGGCGGCGAGCGAGGCGCCGCAGACGTCTAAAGGGAGCGTTTCGCCCACCTCCCCGGGGGCAACTGTCTGGAAGCTGTAGCGCCCGTCGCAGACGCTGATGCGCGGTGGCACGCGCGTCGTTTCGAAGGCGTCATAGCCCTCGCGCAGGTTCCGCCAGAACTCGGCCCATTCGCTGCGCGCATTCTTGGCCATGTTTTCATCCGTCATCCGGAACGGGAAGACGTGCACGGGCACGAGGCCCTGTCCCCCGCGGATCGCGGCGCGGGTCAGCGTGTAGATCTCCTCGATCACGGGGTTGGTCATGGCAAAGCAGCCGACCGACGAGCAGCCGCCGTGGATGAGGATGTAGGAACCGGTGCGGGCCTGCGAGCGGTCGAAGGCGTTGGGAAATCCGAGGTTGAGGGAGCGCGGCCAGCGCCCGATACGGTGCAGCTGCCGGCGGCCGATCGTGTAGAAGCCTTCGGGCGTCTGCTTGTCGCCCTCCGCCAGTTTCGGGCCCAGCATCCCCGACCAGTTGCAGACGGGATAGGTCGCGAACCGCTCGTAGGTGCCGTCCTTGCGCATCCAGACTTCGAGTTCGGATTGCGCCTTGAAGATGCGGATAAGGATGGGGCTGCCGAGCTTCAAACCCGATTGCGTCAAGCGCGCTTCGAGCTGACCTGTGTCGGGCGTTCCGGGCAGCGGCGCTTCGTCTTCGGCGTGCCGGCGCTGGTTTTCGATCCGCTCCGGCGCGGCGCCCTTCAACTCGATGGTGACGGCGTAGGACGGTGTGGCGATGACGGTATGGGCCGCGATGACCACGGCAACCAGGGCACCGATACCGCCGGCAACGTAACCGGTAGCGCTGGCGGCATCGCGGATACGTCGCAGCAATCTCATCCGGTGCCGGTGTTGGGCTACGCTCGACATCTCAACCCTTCGATCTCTCAACGCGGATCCTTCGATCAATCGACCCACCAGACCATGCCGGACATAGCGGATTGCGGAAGGTTAGCAGCTTGCTGGGGGGCAAGGCCATGGGGTGGCTTGGAATAACGGCATTGATCAACGTTAAATGGTCGCCATCGAACTTCCGTTGGATCATGTGTCACCCTGGGCTCCATCAAACGTCACTCTTGGCACAGCGACCGATGAGTGGGGTGCTGCCGTCCGTGCCTGCGGGCGCCGCGGTCGCCTCATAGCGGCCGCTGCAGACCCGAACGATGGGCGGCAGCCGGCTCTGCTCGAAGAGATCATATCCGTCCCTGAGCGATTGCCAGAACGGAGCATTGGGCGTTCGTTCGCTCTCGGCGAGGTTTGCCGGTGTCATGCGAAATGGCAGCGCCTGGACCTGGAAGCGCTTCTGGCCGCCATCGAGGGCCGCCGTCACGATGCGCCAGATCTCGTCGACGGCCGCATTGGTCATGGCGTAGCAGCCGACGGAACCGCAACCGCCGTGCACCATGAGAAAGCTCCCGGTGCGGCCCTGCGCGCGGTCGAATGTATTCGGAAATCCGAGGTTGAAAGACCGGTGCCAGCGGCTCGCCGGATTGAGTGATTTGGCGGAAACCCAATAGAAGCCCTCTGGGGCTTGGTGGTCGCCCTGTTTAAGTTTCGGGCCGAGTTTGCCGGACCAGCGGCAGATGGGATAGGTCGCGAAGTGGTTGAACCGCTCGCCGTTTTTCAACCAGATCTCGAGCTCGAACTCGCGCTTGAAGATGCGCAGAAAGACCGGCTGGCCGAGCTTCATTCCGGCGGACGCGAGGCGGTTATCGAGATTCGCGTAGTCGGGAGAACCTGGCAGGGAGAGGCCCATGGCCCACAATCCGAGCCGTTTTGCGCGCTCGAGTGCGAGGCCGCGCTGATCGTGGTCGCGCAGGACATTTGCCAGATTGGTGAAAACGAGCACGGCAACGATGATTGCGCCAGCCGCAAGAAGCGACACTGCCCCCGACACCCAACCCAACCGGCGCGCTAGCCGTCCTGATCCCGCCATCGCGATTCGTCTCCCTCTGCGGATTCGCGAAATCCTGCGAGAGAAATGCGGCGGGAACCGTTCGAGACGGACATTTTCGAGACGTCGCGACGCCCTCGCGCCATGACTCGCGGCGTGCGCCGGCTATTGGCTGGCGAAACCGAAGCCCCATCCGCCGCTTTTCGGCTTCGCGCCGCCGAGACCATAGTGCTTGCCGATCAACGATCCGATCGGATCGCGATCACGGCTGCTGGTGTTGGCGGCAACGGCCGACGGTGCCTCCCAGGGCTCGCCCTCAGGCGCGCGGATGGTTTCCGCTGTCCGCATCTTCGGCCCGGGGACAGAGATGCGTTCGCTCGCGACCACTTGCTCAGAGGGCTTCGGCACGAACGGCGCAATTTGCGGACGCGAGAACGCCGGGCAGGGGCCCGCCGCGTCGATGCGGCTGGCGTTACTGGTCGAAACGTTGACAACATAGCGCCGCTCGCAGACCGCGACCTCAGGGGGGATGCGGTGCGTCTCGAAGTGATCGTAGCCCTGCTTCAAGACTTTCCAGAATCGCACCCACTTCGCCTTCTTGTAGCGTTCCATGTTCTCGGCCGTCATCCGGAACGGGAAAGCGTGAACGTCGAATTTCTGTTGGCCGCCGCGCAGAGCTTCTCGCGCAAGTCCGTAGATTTCCTCGATCAGCGCGTCCGTCATCGCATAGCAGCCGGCCGACGTGCATTTGCCGTGCACCATCAGGAAATCGCCGGTTCGACCGTGAGACTTATCGTAGGCGTTCGGGTAGCCGAGGTTGAACGAGACGTGGAACTTCGAATTGGGATTAAGCTGATTGTTCGCGACCTTGTAGAAGCCCTCTGGCGCCTGCTTGTCGCCCTGCCGCTGCTTCGGCCCGAGATCGCCGGACCAGGTGCAGATCGGGTATGTCTTGAAGTGATAGAAGCGGCCGTCATCACGCTGCTTCCAGACCTCGAGCTCGCTCTCTTCCTTGAAGATGCGCACGAAGATCGGCGCGCGGGCGTCCATGCCCTTCTTGCCGAGGAGCATCAGTGCGTTTTTGGAAAGCGGCTGTTCAGCCGGCGGGATCTCGGGCGCCGAGCTGCATCCGGCAAGCACCATCGCTGTCGCAGCGGCAAGCGCCCACGCGATCATGATCCGCGGTCGCGGAGACTTATTCATGTTCAATCGACTCATACGCAGTGCCCCTGGCGCACGTCGATTACCCTTCCTTCATAACGCTTAACATATCGTTAACGTTAAAACAGGCGCTTCTTGCGTGGAGCAGGAAGTTCCCCCTGGCTCTCGATATTCGCGAGAAATGCGGCGGAGTGACGGCGGGTCATCCACCGAAGATGAGCATATTCAATGCTTTGCTGAAAGTCCTCGGGCCGCTTCAAGCCAATCCGCAGCGTCTGGCGGCACCTTCCCGTTATTTGCCGAGGCGGCGCTGAATAGTACCGGCGATCGCTCCAAGCCACCGCTCCAAGCCACCGCCCCAATCCGCCGTCCCGCGCCACCGATCCCGCACCATCAAGCCTCCAGCCCCCCATCCGGCAGGCTACTGGACCTGACGCCCGATCTTCAGGAAGCGATCGTGGCGGTGCGCGCGCAAAGCCTCGGGCGACATGCCGTCGAATTCGGCCAGCGACTTTTCGATGGTCTCGCCGGCGAGCTTGATCATGCGGCGCGCGTCCCGGTGGGCGCCGCCGACCGGTTCGGGGATGATCGAATCGATGACGCCGAGCTGAATGAGGTCTTGCGCGGTGATCTTCATCGCCGTCGCCGCCTCTTCCTTCTTGTTGCTGTCGCGCCAGATGATCGACGCCGCACCCTCGGGCGAAATCACCGAATAGATCGCATGCTCGAGCATCAAGATCTTATTGGCCGTAGCGATGGCGACGGCGCCGCCGGACCCGCCCTCGCCGATGATGACCGATACGATCGGCACCCCGATCTTGAGGCAGCAGTCGGTCGAGCGCGCGATCGCCTCGGCTTGTCCGCGTTCTTCTGCTGCAACGCCGGGATATGCGCCTGCGGTATCGACCAGTGTGATGACCGCGAGACCGAAGCGGTCGGCCATCTCCATCAGCCGCACGGCCTTGCGATAGCCCTCCGGGTTCGCCATGCCGAAATTGTGCTTGATGCGGCTCTGTGTATCCGAACCCTTCTCGTTGCCGATCACCATGACGGATCGACCGCGAAACGTGCCCATACCGCCGACGATCGCCGCATCCTCGCCGAAGTAGCGGTCTCCCGCCAACGGCGTGAAGTCCTCGATCAGCGCGTTGACGTAGTCGAGGCAATGGGGCCGCTCTGGGTGTCGCGCCACCAGCGTCTTCTGCCACGGCGTCAGGTTGCCGTAGGTTTCCACCAGGGCCGTTTCCGCCTTCTGCTCGAGCGTCTTGATTTCTTCGGTGATCGACACGCCGCCTTCGCCGGCAGCCATCGTCTTGAGTTCCGTTACCTTGGCCTCGAGTTCGGCAATCGGCTTCTCGAAATCGAGATAGAAGCGGACGGGGACCTTATGTTCCAACGAGTGTGCCTTTCTCTGGCGCGTTTCTCTCGGGCCGATGCAACGCCCGGGTGCGCCGGCCCATCGACGACCTGATCTGGCCGGCATGGTGCGTTTGCCTAGAATTGCGCCGACAATTCCCCGCCGCGATGCAAAAAGTCAAGCCGACGGCGTTGTCGCAATGAATGGCGCAAAATGCGGCAAGCACTCAGGTGCCCGGGTCCGTGTCGAGACGCGCCAGCGGATGGTGCTCGCCGACCAGCTTCTTGAGCCGCTCCTCGAGTACGTGGGTGTAGATCTCGGTGGTCGAGATGTCCGCGTGGCCGAGCAGTTGCTGGACAGCGCGCAGATCGGCCCCGCGGTCGAGCAGGTGACTGGCGAAAGCATGGCGCAGCACGTGCGGACTGACGCGATCGGCGGTTAGCCCGGCATCTTCGGCCAACGCCTTGAGATCTTGAGCAAATCTCTGCCGCGTCAGGTGCCCTTCGGCGGCGCTGGAGGGGAACAGCCAAGGCGACGCGATCGACGGCGATAGGCCCTCGCCGCCGGTATCGAGCAGGGCGGTGTAGTCCGCGAGCGCCTGCATGGCGGGCGCGTTCAGCGGGACCATGCGCTCGCGCCCGCCCTTGCCGCGAATGGTCAGCGTTCGCGGGTCGCCGGCGAGCACCCGGCGCGGCAGCCCAACGAGTTCCGACACACGCATTCCGGTCGCGTAGATCAATTCGATCAGGCAATAAAGTCGCATGGCGCGCAATCGCTCGCGGCCGCTGGTGCCGGCGATCCTGCGGCGCGCGGTTTCGATCAGCTGGTCGACCTCGGCGACGGCAAGCGTGCGCGGCAGCGGCCTCGCCTTTTTCGGTCCTGTCAGGCGATCCCCAGGACTTTCGTCTATGACGCCTTCGACAGTCAGGAATTTATAGAACTGGCGGACCGCCGACAGCTTGCGGGCGCGCGACGACGGCGAAAGCCCGTCCGCGGTCAGGGCGGCGAGATAGGCCTGGATGTCGGCCTGTTCGATGTCCGCCAGGTGACGCTTGCGAACCGTGCCGGAGAACAGGGCGAAGTCTTCGAGATCACGACGGTAGGCCTGCAGCGTATTGGTAGCGGCGCCGCGCTCGACTGCCATCATTTCCAGGAATTGCTCGAGGTGTTCGGTCGAGTCCGCGCACACAGCCGCCTCCTTCAATTTGACGTCGCGCGCGGCCAGCCGCCGAGTAGCGCCTCGAGGCCGAGGCGCCGGGCATCCGCTTCGAGTCCGGCCCGCGCGAGCGCCCGGATTGCGTCGCCGAGTGCGATCATGTGAGCCCCCTCTGCGCCGTTCTGGCCGAGTGTCTGCATGGCCAGCAGCACGGTGCGACCGAACGCGCGCTCCTTGGCGGCGGACTGCAGCCGCGTCAACACGCCCGTTTCGGGCAGGTGGCCGCCGCTCGGCTGCGGCGTGCGGCTCGCCAATTCCCAGAGCGGTATCGGCACCTGGTAGTTCAAGGCATCGAGTACGGTCGCGAGACGGTGCAGCATGTCGGGGCCGATGCGGCCGGAGAATGCCAGGCGCTCGACGTCGGCCAGCGCCGCGCCACGCTCTTCTGGAAAATCCGGATCGGCGATGTCGGCCAGCGCCATCCAGTGTCCGAGGCCGTTGCGGCCCGGCTCGAGTGACGCCGCGAAGCGGACCCACATGCGGGCCTTGGCGTATGAGCCGGCGGCCAGATTGGCTTCGATCGCCGTTTCAGCGAACCAGCCGACCTCTGGCACCAAGCCTACCGTTTCCGCCAGCGCGGCGGCGAGCACCAGGGTCTGCGCATACAACCCGGCTTGGCGCGCACTATCGAGCAGCGAACGAATGAGCCGCACGCGCTTGAACGGCGTCCGCTCGGCCTCCGCTGCCGTGAACAGCAAGGCGCGGCGGCTCGGCGACTGGACACCATCGGCCGCGGCGGCGGCCAGCGTGTCGCCGTGCCCGCGATTGCCCGCAAGTTCGCGGTAGAGAGCGCCGAGAGCCTTGGGATCGATAGCATTGAGGCGTGCCGCAGCTTCGCCGGCCGCGAGTCGCAATTCCGGCTTGGCGACCGGGTCCAGAAGGATAGCCACTAGCAATGCCGGCGCGGCGGCGGGGACGAGATGGCCGGCATCGGGAGTGACGCCGGCGATTTGGAGGATGCGGTAATCGACGAGTGTCAGGCGTCCCGGGGCCGCAAGTTTCATTTCGGGCTTCTGGCCCGCCGCGATCGCATCGAGCGCCATCAGTCCGGGGCCCTGGGCAACGCCTTCCTCGCGCGCCAGCGCGGCCATCAGTCCGGCGGCGGCCGGGTTGCCCTGAGCCGCGGCACAATAGCCGGATACGAGAATCGCCTCGCCCCTGAGCGATTTTGGAATTTCGCCCCGGATGTTGCTGACGCGTCTGGCGATGTCGCAGCCGGCATCGCGTCGTCCGAGGCCGATTTCGCTGCGGGCGCGCATCATGGCGATGATCGGGCTCGTGGGATCGCCCCGCCGGTCGGCGGTCAGCATCTCGGAAATTTCAGCGATCAGGCCGGAACGATAAAGTGCCTCGAGCCTGATGGCGTCGAAGTGGTCGTTGCCGCGAGTGCCTGCCGGGGTGTCGACCCGTGCCGTGATCAGCCGCCGCCAGAGGTTGTGTAAGGCTGGGGATCGCGGCGGGATGGTAAGCGCGGCCAGCAGTTGCTCGATCTGCGCGACGTCGAGGCCAGCCCACAACGCGCTTGGCAGTGCCGATCCGTCGCCCGCCATCAGCGGTGCGAGTTCGGCACGCTCGACCGCGCCGCCGGGTCCGGCCTCTGGTGGAGCGCCACGAGGAGCGATGCGGTTCTGTGTCGGCCGCCAGCGCTCGCCGGGGCGATAGCCGGAGCCGTTGCCATCGCCAGAACCGGTGGTGGCGTCGCCGGGAGCGGTCCGTGGCGCGGACCTGCGTGGATCGTCGTAGCTGCGGGGGGGCGTATCGCGGCCGCCACGGCTTGACCAACCTTCGGCGTCGAAGCGGCGAACGGTGCCCGTTTGCGCCATGATGCGAGGAGGTTGCGCGGCGGCACCGTCTGCGCGCCCTGCCGGTCTGGCCGGCTCCTGCCTGGCAGGTTCCTGGGCCGTATCGGCAGCGGCTGACTGCCTGCCGATGTCGCTGGAAATGCCGAGGCTTCGTGCTGCTCGTGTGTTCAGGTCAGCGGGGTCGTGGCCAGCTGAAGCGCTGTGTCCGCTCGCGGGCAGCGCGGCCACCAGGGCCGAAATCAAAGTGGCGCACCGGCGATGTCGATATGGCATGAATGCTTCTGTTGTGGCGATCCGAACGCTATGGGCGATGGATCTTGATGCCGTGTACCGGTTCTGTGACAACGGTCTGCTTCGGCTCGAAATAGTTCGCGAGCACGTAAAGCCCGGCGAACGCACAGGCCGACAGAAAACCGGTGATGAACAGAAACCGGAAAAGACTTGGCATTTTGGATCGATCGCTCCCAGCTGCTATGTGTCGGCCGGCGATGGCGCCATTATGACACCCAACTGGCTGCGCGGCCAATAAACGAGGGAGGCCCGAAACGTGACCGGCCGTAGAGATGCCCGCCCGTCTCACTGTTTCGATTGCCGCCGGACGCGTCAACCGTCCGTTCCGGCGTTACCGATCAACCTCACATCCAAGGCTGTGCCATGATTCGCCTCGGACTTGGTCGCCGGAAGCACACGATCGATCCGAAACGCGCCGAGGCGATCGTCGCCGGCCTGGGCAGCCGGACGCTCGTGATGATCGGCCTGATGGGCTGCGGCAAATCGGCAATCGGCCGGCGCCTCGCGAACCGGCTGTCCCTGCCGTTCGTCGACGCCGACGAGGAAATCGAGCGCGTCGCCGGTATGAGCATCTCGGACATCTTCGCAGCCTACGGCGAGGCGCATTTCCGGGACCGTGAAACCAAAGTGATCGGCCGCTTGCTGACGCAGGGTCCGCAGGTGCTCGCGACCGGTGGCGGTGCCTATATGAGTGCGGAGACGCGGGCGGCCGTGCACGAGTACGGGCTTTCGATCTGGCTCAGGGCCGATATCAATGTCCTCATGCGGCGCGTATCGAAGCGCAATACGCGGCCACTGCTGAAGACCGCCGATCCCGAAGCCGTCATGCGCCGGCTGATGCGTGAGCGCTATCCTGTCTATGCCGAGGCCGACGTGGTGATCGAAAGCCGCGACGTTGCCCATGACGTCATCGTCGACGAGATCATCGCCGCATTGCTGGCGAGCGGCCGGCTGGAACCGCCGGCAGTGGTCTGATAGGAGCATCCGGGGATGGCCGACCGTTCGTGGCGATGGGAGAAACGATGCCGACGATTGCAAATGTAACCTCTGCCGCCGCGACCCGCGTCGTGCCGGTGCCGCTCGGAGAGCGGGCCTACGAGGTCATGATCGGCCCGGGACTCGTCGCCAAGGCCGGCCGCATCATCGCCGCCCGCTTCGGCGCTGCGCGCTACGGCATCGTAACGGATGAGAATGTCGCCCACTACCATCTCGCCGCGCTTGAAAGAAGCCTCGGCGGCGATGGCCGCGTACTCGGCTCCGTCGTGCTTCCGGCGGGTGAAGCAACCAAATGTTTCGGCCAGCTCACACCCTTGACCGAGCGGCTGCTCGAGATGGGGCTCGAACGCGGCGACCTCGTCGTCGCCTTCGGCGGTGGCGTCATCGGCGATCTGGCGGGTTTCGCCGCATCGATCCTGAGGCGCGGCGTCCGCTTCGTGCAGATCCCGACGTCGTTGCTCGCCCAGGTCGACAGTTCGGTCGGTGGCAAGACCGGCATCAATACCCCGCAAGGCAAGAACCTGATCGGCACTTTCCATCAGCCGAGCCTCGTGCTCGCGGATACGGACGTGCTTTCGACGCTGCCACAACGCGAAATGCGCGCCGGATATGCCGAGGTCGCGAAATACGGTCTGCTCGGCGATCAGGCGTTCTTCGCCTGGCTCGAGCAATCCTGGCAAAGCGTTTTTGGCAACGACGTAACGGCCCTCATCCGCGCCATCGAGACGAGTGTCCAGGCCAAGGCCGACATCGTTGTGCGCGATGAAACCGAGACGGGCGACCGCGCCCTGTTGAACCTCGGCCATACGTTTGGTCATGCGCTCGAAGGCTACACGGGATATTCCGACAGACTGCTGCACGGAGAGGGCGTCGCGATCGGAATGTGCATGGCCTTCCGGTTGTCTGAGAACCTCGGGCTGGCGCCCCGGGGCACCGCTGAGCGCGTACAAGCGCACCTCGCAGCGGTCGGCCTGCCGACGACCATCGGCCAGATTCCGGGAGCGCGCCCCGACGTCGAGACGCTGCTGCGCCTGATGGCGCAGGACAAGAAAGTGCGCCAGGGTCAGATGACGTTCATCCTCGTACGCGGCATCGGCGAGGCGTTCGTCACCCGCGACGTCGTGGCCGATACCGTGACGGATTTCCTCGCGCGCGAGATCGCCGGATAGCGATGCCGTTGGCCGTGCTAAGTTCTTGCGGGCGCACGCGGGTGGTGCGCCCTTTGCCCGGCAATCGCCTCGCCCGACCATGACGCTTACAACGATATACAACGAAAACTCGACTGGACCGATGAATTCGCCATGTCATTCGAAATTCTGCTGACCATTGCCGTCATCGCTTTCTTGCTTCTGTTGTCAGGGCTCTTCTCGGGCTCGGAAACCGCGCTGACGGCAGCATCGCGCGCGCGCATGCATGCGCTCGAACTCGAAGGCAACGAGAAGGCCGCGCGCGTCAATCGACTGCTCGCCGAACCTGAGCGGGTGATCGGAACGATCCTGCTCGGCAACAATCTCGTCAACATCCTCGCGTCCGCTCTCTCGACGAGCCTGCTGATCGGCTTGTTCGGTGACGTCGGCGTCGCCTATGCGACGATCGCCATGACCGTCCTCGTGGTCATATTTTCCGAGGTATTGCCCAAGACCTACGCGATCGCATTTCCCGATCGTATCGCGCTCGCCGTCGCCCCGCTGATGCAGGCGCTGATCGTCGTGTTCCGGCCGGCCGTCTTCCTGATCGAAGGCATTGTGACGCTGCTGTTGAAGATGACGCCGACGCACAAGGACGACGCGGCGAACATCCTGACCGCACACGAAGAAATCCGCGGTACGATCGATCTCCAGAAGAAGGAGGGTGCGGTCGCGCGCCATGATGCGCACATGCTCGGGGGCGTGCTCGATCTCGGCGACCTCAAGGTCGAGGACATCATGATCCATCGCACCAAGATGGAGATGGTGCACGCCGATGATCCGCCGGAGAAGGTTGTCGCCGAGATCCTGAAGACGCAGTACACGCGCATCCCGATCTGGCGGGACGAGCCGGAGAATATCGTCGCGATCCTGCACACCAAGGACTTGCTCTCGGCGCTCGGGGAAGCTGAGTGGGATGTTTCGAAGCTCGACGTGATGAGCTTTGCGACGAAGCCGTGGTTCGTGCCGGATACGACCAGCCTCAAAGACCAACTCAACCAGTTCCTGAAGCAGAAGCAGCAGATGGCGCTCGTCGTCGACGAGTACGGCGAGGTGCAGGGTCTGATAACGCTCGAGGACATTCTCGAGGAAATCGTCGGCCAGATCGCCGACGAGCACGACGCGCACGAGACGGCGATCCGGCCGCAAACCGACGGTACGGTCAACGTCGACGGCTCGGTGCCGATCCGCGATCTCAACAGGTTCATGGACTGGAGCCTGCCGGACGAGGAGGCAACGACGATCGCCGGTCTCGTGATCCACGAGGCGCAGACGATCCCCGAGCTCGGACAGACATTCACGTTTCACGGCTACCGGTTCGAGGTGCTACGCAAGAGCCGAAACAAGATCACCGCCCTTCGGGTCAAGCCCGTGGGCAAGGACGCGACGCTGCCGGCGCAGGAGAAGGCGGACTAGCCAGCCGGTCGTCTGGCCGCTTGCGCGAACCAACTCTCGTCGTCCAAAGTGCCGGCCAGTTTGCGCATGCCATGCAGCCGTCGTTGGCGAAACGGGCACTCCATTGCCGCCGCCGCTCAGGCCGCGAGCGCGGCCCGGCGCTTTGCGCCGCCATCGTGGAGGCCCACGCGGAGGCCCGCGCAGAGCGCGGCAGTGCCGTGAGCGAAAAAATCACTCGCGGGAAAAACCGCCATAATCCTGATCTCTCCTGGCGGTTGTTCAGCTCGCCGTGGAGAAGCCCATGCCGGCCGTTGCCAAGCACACCGAGACCGCCGCCCGTCGCTATGACGTCGTCATCGTCGGGGCCTCGTTCGCGGGCCTGGTCGCCGCGCGAACCGCGGCGATGCGCGGGCTCTCGGTCGCCGTGCTCGAAGCCAAGCCCGATGTCGCGAGCCGCGTCGCGACCACCGGCATCCTGGTGAAGGAGGCGGCTGAAGAGATCGACATTCCGCACTGGCTGACCCGCCGCGTTCACGGTGTCCGGCTCTACGGTCCAAGTCTGGCGCACGTCGATCTTTTCGCGCCCGGGTATTTCTTCCTGACCACCGACACCGGCCGCCTGCTCGGATGGCTCGCGGCCGAAGCGCAGCGGACTGGCGCCCGGCTTCTGCTCGGCGCGCGGTTCGAGGGAGCGGAGCGGCACGGCGAAATCTTCCGCTTCAAGGGCCTCAATATCGAGGCACGCTATATCCTCGGGGCCGACGGCGCACGGTCGGCCGTCGCCCGTTGCTTCGGTCTCGGTCGCAACACTCGCTTCCTGGTGGGGCTCGAGCAGGAGTACGAGGGCCTCGGTCGCACCGATCCGCGCTTTCTGCATTGTTTCCTCGACAGCCGCATCGCGCCCGGATACCTCGCCTGGGTGGCACCGGGTCCGGCCGTGACGCAGGTGGGGCTAGCCGTCACACGCGGGCGGAAGGCCGATCTGCCGGCGTTTCTTGCGCACACGCGTCATATTTTCGGCTACGACGAAGCGCGCGTCGTCGAGCGCCGGGCTGGGCGCATTCCAGCAGGTGGCGTCGTGCACCCCTGGTCGGCGCCGGGCGTCATGCTGGTTGGCGATGCGGCGGGCGTCGTTTCGCCGGCGACGGGCGGAGGCATACGTCTGGCGTTTCATTTTGGCCGTCGCGCCGCACATGCGATCGCCGATCACATCCTGCATTGTGGTCCAGCGCCGGAGTATGCCCTGGCGCCGGCCTTGCCGCGTTTCCGCGCAAAACGGATTCTGCGCCGCGCACTCGATCTGGCGCTGCCGAACCCGCTCATCGATCTGGCGCTGACGACGCCAGCCATGCGCTGGGTCGCAAGCCATCTCTATTTCCATCGGCGCGGCGTCGGCGGCATTGGTTTCGACGCGTTTCAGGAGCAGCTCCCACGGTGGCGCCCGGGCGAAGGTTCGTTGCGGAACGGGGCCGCGAACGACGCCGGGTAATGTTCAAAAACGAATAAGCATCAATGGGATGCTGTCAGTTTCATGACTGAAAAGTTCATCATCGGTTCATCTCGGATGGTGTTCGCTCAGGGTGTCGCTCTGCCCGCTTCAGGGCGGTGACCCCCCGGCCCTCCGCGCCCGACGAGCGGGCGTCGGACGGCAACCCGCCCTTCGCTGCATGCCCGCAGCCGGGTGCGAACTTAAATCTGGAGGAACCTGAATGAAGCGTTTGTTCAAGATCACGTTGTCGAGCCTCGCGCTCGCCTTCGCGGTGCTCACTGCACCCGTTGCAGTGAGCACGGCTTCGGCGGCGCCCGCGGCGTCGGCGGTCGACATGATGCGAGCCATCAGCCAGTCGAGCGCGAAGCCCGTCGTCGACGTTCACTATCGCCGGCATCACCGCCATTGGCACAAGCGCAAGTGGCGTCACCGTTGCCACGTCGTGCGCCGCTGCTGGCACAACAGCTGGGGACATCGTCGCTGCCGCTGGGTTCGCCGTTGCTGATAGCCTTCGGCCGCGTGATCGGTTGAATTCGTCACGGAACAGGGGTGCTCGTTGAGAGCGCCGGCCTCGCGGGCCGGGAGCGGATCGGTTAGCCGAATTCGCTCCCGGCCTGCAGGCTCGAGGTGTTACCCGTCGAACGGAGGACGGCCTGAGTTACATGTGTCCGGATGTCTTGGGGGGCGGACGTCAACGGTCCCGAGAGCTGATGCGCATCAGCCCACCGGTTCCTCGGGAGCATAGGTCTTGAGCGCCAGGGCGTGGATGCGGCCGGCTAGCTCGTCTGAGAGCAGCGCGTTGACCATTCGGTGGCGTTCCACCCGGCTTTTGCCGGAAAACTTCGGCGACACGATCAAGATGCGGAAGTGGCTCTCGCCTGTTCCGGGGGAGTTGCGATGCCCCGCGTGCAGTTCCGATTCGTTGATGATGTCGAGACGGATCGGCTCGAGGCCAATCAGCAGTTTTTCGCGCATCTGTGCTTCAGCAGACATTAAATCCTCCCGGTCCATCATCGCAACGCGCCAATTCGGCGGCAGTTCTCAACGTTCGTGCGCGCCGTGGTCGTGCGTCGCTTGCGCCACGATGTAACATCTCTCGCTTCGCACCGCCTTGTCTAACGACGTCGCGAAGCCCATACTCTGCGGCCCATGAAGCTCGATTCAAAATATTTCGACAGCATTCGAGTCGCCTCGCGCCGCGAGCGCGATCCCCGTGAGCGTGGCAATCGCCACCGGCTGCCGGATTGTCAATGGAAGGGCTGCAACAACAAGGCCGAGCACCGCGCGCCGAAAGGTCGCGGCCGTGACGGCGAGTATTTCCAGTTCTGCATGGATCATGTGCGGCGCTACAACGCCACCTACAACTATTTCGACGGCATGTCCGACAGCGAGGTCGCCGAATTCATCAAGGACGCGGTGACCGGCCATCGCCCGACCTGGCGTGTCGGCGGAAATGGTGATGCGCCGGGCATCGGCCCCCGAGGCGGCGGCGAGAAGGCCGAAGGACCGGTTGTCGGTGATCCGCACGATTTGATGTCGGAGAAATCGCGGACCGCGCGGCCGGCCCCGAAGCAGTACCGGCGCACGCTCAAACCCTTGGAAAAGAAGTCTTTGGCGGCGCTCGATCTGGGCGTCGAGGCGGACAAGGTGGCGATCAAGGCCAAGTTCAAGGCATTGGTCAAGCTCCATCACCCCGACGCCAATGGCGGCGACCGCCGGTCCGAGGAGAAGTTGCGCGAGATCATCCAAGCCTATAACTATCTGAAGCAGGCGGGACTGGTCTGAGAGTGACGCACCCTCGTTACTGGGCGTAGCGGCATCCTCCGGACGCCGTCTGATGAAAAAACAATAATCAAATTCGCGAACGAGATGATCATGCGTGAGCAGGCTCAATCCGCGGCCGCAAAGGTCGTCCCCGGTCTTCCGGACATGAAAGTATCGGTCCGCCAGGTCTTTGGCATCGATAGCGAACTCGAGGTGCCGGCCTATGCCAAGGCCGACGAGCATGTGCCCGACCTCGATCCCGACTATCTCTTCAATCGGGACGTGACGCTGGCGATCCTCGCGGGCTTCAAGCACAACCGGCGCGTGATGGTGCAGGGCTACCACGGAACCGGCAAGTCGACGCACATCGAGCAGGTCGCGGCGCGCCTCAACTGGCCGTGCATCCGCGTCAACCTGGACAGCCACGTCTCGCGCGTCGATCTCGTCGGCAAGGATGCGATCGTGCTCAAGGACGGCGCCCAGGTCACAGAATTCCGCGAAGGCATTCTGCCCTATGCGCTGCAGACGAATACGGCGCTCGTGTTCGACGAGTACGATGCCGGCCGGCCCGACGTCATGTTCGTGATCCAGCGGGTGCTCGAAGTTTCGGGCAAACTGACGCTGCTCGATCAGTCGAAGGTGATCCGCCCGCATCCCGCGTTCCGTCTCTTCGCGACGACGAACACCATCGGCCTCGGCGATACGTCGGGTCTTTATCATGGCACGCAGCAGATCAACCAGGGCCAGATGGACCGCTGGTCGATCGTGGCGACGCTGAACTATCTGCCGCACGACGACGAGGTCGGCATCATCCTCTCGAAGGTCAAGGCGTTCGCCAAGACCGACGCCAAGCGCCGCGCCGTGTCGAACATGGTCCGCGTTGCCGATCTCACGCGCTCGGCCTTCATCAACGGCGACATATCGACGGTCATGAGCCCGCGCACGGTGATGACCTGGGCCGAGAACGCCGAGATCTTCAGTGATATCGGCTTTGCTTTTCGCGTGACGTTCCTCAACAAGTGCGATGAACTCGAGCGGCCGCTGGTGGCGGAGTTCTATCAGCGATCGTTCGGAGAGGAACTGCCCGAGAGCACGGCCAACGTCGCGCTCTCCTGAATGGAGGATGCGCGTGAAGCGCTCCGTCGGCAAGAACGGCAGTGGAGGCGGGACCGCGCGGCGCGCATCGCCCCCGGCGCCGCTGCCCCGCTACGAAGAATGGCTCGGCTTCATCTTCGGCCGCATCGACGAGGCGTCCGATCCATGGCGCTTGATGTGGGCATTCGATGTGTCGCCCCCTGAACTGGTGGACCTCGTGATCGCGACGTTCGAACGCTCGGGCGGTGACCTGCAGCCTTACACCGACCGCCAGGTTGCCATCGGATTGCAGGCGATCATGTTCAACAATTTCAGCTCCGTCGTCGACGTTTTGATCGGGCCGGGCATCACGGAGCCGCAGCGTCTCGCGCTCATTCGATCGATCGCCACCCTATACCGCGAGTGCCTGGCCGAGCGGAGTCCGCCGGTGCTCGGGCATCTTTCGGAAACACGGTCGAGCCCGCTCGAATTCCCGACCTACATGATGTGGGACGTAACGCCGATCGATGTGATGGCCCGCGAGACGCCCGAGCGCCTCGAGGCCCTCGTTGCGGTTCTGGCCGACGCTCTCAGTCTCGCGAACGATGCCTGCGTCGAGAGCGCATTGCACGGCCTCGGCCATCTGTCTGGATCGCGCGTCGTGATGGCCAGGACGGCCATCGACGACTGGCTGGCCGGACGGCCCGACGTCAGGCCCGAGTTGATCGCCTACGCCGAGCGCGCAAGGACAGGCTGCATCCAATGACCAAACCATCCAAGCGCAAGGAAACACCGTCGGAGCCGTTCAAGCGCGCGCTCGAGGTTTGCGTGCGCGCTGTGGCCGGGGACCACGAGGTCCAGGTGAGCTATCAGCCCGGGCGGCCCGAACTCGACGGCAAATCCGTGCGATTGCCGGAGCCGTCGCGCGCACCGTCGGCGCGAGAGGTGGCCGTGATGCGCGGTTGGGCCGATAGCCTCGCGCTGACGGCGGCCTGCCACGACAGGAAGGTGCATCGCCGGCTGACACCGGGCGGCGGGCCGGCGCGCTCGGCATTCGAGGCCGTCGAACGCGCACGTGTGGAAGCCGTCGGTGCGAACCGCATGGATGGGATGGCGCGCAACCTCGCCGCCAAGGTCGAGGACCAGTATGCGCACGGCCGTTTCGCCAACGTGACGAGCCGCGCGGAGGCTCCCCTCGAGGACGCCTTGGCGCTGATCGTGCGCGAACGGCTGACAGGCGAGGTGGCACCCGCTTCCGCCAAGGCGCTGGTCGACGTGTGGCGCCCGCTCATCGAGGGGCGGGCCTCCGGTGTCCTCGATCGCATGCATGCGATCACCGAGGACCAGGAGAGCTTCGGCCGCCTCATCAATGATCTGCTGCGCGCGCTCGAACTCATCGAGGAGAAGTCGGAAGGCGGCGAAGAAGACGAAGAGCAGAAGAGCGAGGATCAGCCCGAGGGTGGCGATGACGACGCCCAGGAGAACCAGGAGGACGGCGAAGGCCAGGATCAGGCCGAGCAGGACGCCAAGGACGACGGCGAGGCTGGCGACCAGCAGGATGCCGCCGAGCAAGCGCAGAGCGACCAGTTCGAAAGCGAGATGGATGGCCAGGAAGACGCCGAGACGGTCGAGCCTTGGCAGCCGAATGTTTCGGTGCTCGATGTGCCCGAGAAGTTCGGGTACTCGGTCTACACGCGCCAGCATGACGAAATTGTCGCCGCCGACGAGATGTCGACGCCCGAGGAGCTCGATCGGCTCCGCGCGTTTCTCGACAAGGAACTCAAGGCGCTATCGAGCGTCGTGGCGCGACTTGCCAACCGATTGCAACGGCGGCTTCTGGCGCAACAGGATCGGGGCTGGGATTTCGATCTCGACGAAGGAACGCTCGACCCGGCCCGGCTGACGCGCGTGATTGTCGACCCGACGTCGCCGCTGTCGTTCAAGCGCGAGCGCGATACGGATTTCCGCGATACCGTGGTGACGCTGTTGCTCGACAATTCCGGTTCGATGCGTGGCCGGCCGATCATGGTGGCGGCCTGCTGCGCCGATATCCTCGCACGCACGCTCGAACGCTGCGGCGTGCGCGTCGAGATCCTCGGCTTCACGACGCGGGCCTGGAAGGGCGGGCAATCGCGCGAGGATTGGATCAATGCCGGCAAGCCATCCGCTCCCGGCCGCCTCAACGACCTGCGCCACATCATCTACAAAACGGCGGATCAACCATGGCGTCGCGCCAAGCGGTCACTCGCGCTGATGATGCGCGAAGGCCTGCTCAAGGAGAA
>JAGRKS010000154.1 GCA_020442185.1 Hyphomicrobiaceae bacterium | reverse complement strand
TGGAGTGCGGATCGTCGCTGGCGGCCGGCTGCTTGGCTGGAGTGCCCGAAACACCAAGGACAGCTGCATGACCAGCGCCATCCGGCCGGCTCCCCGTAAGGGGAGTCGGATGGCGCCAGAAAGAAAAGCCCATCCTGCCGGCGCCCCGGAGGGCAGTCGGATGGCGCAGCTGAGAGAGCACCGGCTCCCCGCAAGAGACGTCGGTTCGCGCAACGAAAGCCAGATTCAATCGTCGTCGCTGGTCGCGGCCGGCATGACCGAATTCAGCGAAAGACGGCCGCCGTCGGCCCAGACCGTGGTCCCGGTCAGATAGCTCGCCTCCTTGCTCGCCAGCCAGGCGATGACCGCCGCAATTTCCGACGCGCTTCCAAACCGGCCGAGCGGCGTTCGCGATAGCATTTGCGCCTTGGCCGTCTCCGACTTGATCACGCTTTCGACCATGGGCGTCTCGATGGTGCCGGGGCCTACAGCATTGACACGAATACCGTGGGTCGCGAGTGCCAGCGCCATGGAACGTGTCAGCTGCGAAAGTCCACCCTTCGACACCGCATATCCGAGGTGGTTCGCCAAGCCGAAGCGGGCGTTGATCGACGTGACATTCACGATCGATCCGGGAGAACTGCTCGGGTCCGCCTCGAGCTGTCGCACCATCTGCTTGGCAACCGCCTGGCTGATCAGAAAGGCGCCCTTGACGTTGACTTTCATGACCCGGTCGAATTCTGCCTCGTCGAGTTCGAGGAACGGCACGTCGTCGACGACGCCCGCATTGTTCACGAGCACGTCGACCCGGCCGAACGCTTCGCGCGCCGCTGCAACGAGATTATAGACGTCGAGACGTTCGGAAATATCGGCTGTACGAAAGATGGCCTCGCTGCCCGAAGCCTTGATCGCGCTTACGGCCTTCTGTCCGGCCTCGTCGTCGATGTCTGCGATTACGACCTTGGCGCCTTCGCGTGCCATCCGATCCGCTGTCGCCCGCCCGATTCCGCGGGCACCGCCGGTCACGATGGCAATCTTGTTTGCAAGCAGCATGAAGCTCCCTCGATGTGTTCGCGGTGCTTGTTGTCGCCCCCTGCACATTGGGCGGCGGCCAGCGCATGGGCCTCTGTTTGTTCTCCGCCTACTCCCGCAACCTTGGAGAGTTCAACGCACCTCCCGGGCGCACACATCGGCTGGCGACGAACGGTATGAGCAATATACAGTGATGTCCAAACGCTCAAGCGGCGCGTCCGGATCGGCGACGTCTGTCAGGTCCGGGCATTTTGTGTGCGGCGGGAGCAACCGCGACCGAAACGGCCAACGCGCTGGCACCGTGACGGGCAGTCGCCGAGACGTGTCGACGCGACCATGCCCGCGCAGTGCCGGGACATTTCCAGCACCTCCCGCGCGGGCATCGCGCTCGAACGAGAGCGATGTGCTGAGAGCCAATGCGGCCAACGGATAAGGTCGCCCACGGTGATTCGTTCTGAGATGTCCACCGCAGGTCGTACGCACACGCGCTGCTTTATCGTTCAGCCAAGCTGGGTCGCCCCACTCGCCATGCCGCGTGTCTTCAACACGTCGATGATTTCGCCCATGATCTGCGGATCGTCGATCGTTGCCGGCATCTTCCAGCTCTCGCTATCGGCGATCTGGCGCATCGTACCGCGCAAGATCTTGCCAGACCGCGTCTTCGGCAGACGTTTGACGACCATGACGTTCTTGAATGCCGCGACAGGCCCGATCACGTCACGCACGAGTTTGATGATCTCACCCTCGATCTCGGTCTGATCGCGATCGACACCTGCGTTCAGCACGACGAAGCCGGCAGGCAGTTGCCCTTTCATATCGTCGGCAACGCCGATCACCGCGCACTCGGCCACGTCCTTGTGCTGGGCGACCACTTCCTCCATCTGGCCCGTCGACAGCCGGTGGCCGGCAACGTTGATGACATCGTCGGTGCGCGCCATCACGTAGACATAGCCGTCCTCGTCGAGATAGCCCGCGTCCGATGTCGAATAGTAACCCTTGAAATCGGCGAGATAGCTCTTGCGGAAACGGTCGTCGCTGTTCCACAGCGTTGGCAGGCAACCGGGCGGCATCGGCAGGCGAATGGCGAGCGTCCCGCTCTGGTTCGGGCCGAGTTTCTGGCCCTTCTCGTCGAGGACATCGATCTCGAAACCCGGCATCGGCACCGTCGGCGAGCCGTACTTGACGGGCAACAAACCGAGCCCCACCGGATTGCCTGCAATCGCCCAGCCCGTCTCCGTCTGCCACCAATGATCGACGACGGGAACCTGCAGCTTGGCTTCCGCCCACTTGATCGTTTCGGGGTCGGCGCGCTCACCCGCAAGGAAGAGCGTGCGCAGGCACGACAGATCGTAGTTTCCGATCAGTTCGCCCTTCGGGTCTTCCTTCTTGATCGCGCGGAACGCCGTTGGTGCCGTGAACAACGCCGAAATCCTGTGCTCGGCGATCATCCGCCAGAACGCACCCGCGTCGGGCGTTCCAACGGGCTTGCCCTCGTAGACGACCGTCGTCGCGCCGTGCAGCAAGGGCGCGTAGCAGATGTAGGAATGGCCGACCACCCAGCCGACTTCCGAGGCCGCCCAGAAGGCCTCGCCCGGCTCGACG
>JAGRKS010000153.1 GCA_020442185.1 Hyphomicrobiaceae bacterium | reverse complement strand
AGCGTTAGTGACGCAACACTAGCGCCGGAGGATGAGCCGAGCGGGCCGAGGCCGGCAAGCGCCGCCCTTCGATTGCCACATGGCTCGTGTGGAGCATCCGTCGAGTGTCCGTCGGCGTATCCGGCGCGATCCGTCATCCCGGCAACGAGATGGACGGCAATCTTCTGTCGGAAGATGCAATCTGCGACACGACGAACAGGAAGGGAACCAACGATGGCACGACCGCTCGAGATATCTGGCGCTCCGTCCACACACCGCGGCCGCGCCCGGTGCCCGAGCCCCGGACGATTTGCCATGCTGATTGCGGCTTCGACACTTCTTGCGACATCGTTCGCCGCCGCCGAACCGGTCGCCAAGGCCGATAAACCGACGACGCCGCCCGCTATCGCGGCAACGGCCAAGCGGCCGGCCGCGGATGCCTTCTCCCGCCACACCATCACGATTGGCACGGAGCGCATCGACTACACGGCAACGGCGGGCACCCTCCCCCTCGTCGACGCAAAGGGCGAGACGCAGGCGCACATCTTCTACACGGCCTACACAGTTACTGAAGGCGGGCCGCGTCCCGTCACCTTCGTGTTCAACGGTGGACCGGGAGCGGCGTCCGCGTTCCTCCACCTCGGCGCCATCGGACCGCGCGTCATCGCCTATGATGCCGAGGGCGCAAACCCGATCCGACCCGTCAAGCTCGAAGACAATCCCGATAGCTGGCTCGACGTCACCGATCTCGTCTTCGTCGATCCCGTGGAAACCGGCTACAGCCGCGCACCGGGTGGTGAGGATGCGGCCAAGGACAGGTTTTTCGGCGTCGACAAGGACGCCGACGCGCTTGCAGAAACCGTGCGGCTCTATCTGACACGTAACGGGCGCCTTCTCGATCCCGTTTTCATTGCCGGCGAAAGCTACGGCGGCTTTCGCGCCGCACTGCTGGTGAAGCGCCTGCTGGCGAGCGGCCTCGATGTCCGCGGCGCGGTATTGATCTCGCCGGCGGTCGAGTTCTCGCTGATCCGCGGCGACGACGTCTTGCTGTTGCCGGACGTGCTGGCGCTACCGTCGATCGCGGCCTCGCATGCGATGCGCACCAGCGGCGCCGAGGCGGCCAAGGCGATCCGCGCCGAAGCCGAAGCGTTCGCGCGCGGCCCATACCTCATGCACGTCGCCGCCGGCCGTCGCGACAACCCCGAGATCAATGCAGCACTGGCGCGCTACACCGGCCTGCCGATCGCCGACATCGCGCGCAATCAGGGCCGCGTCAGTGTCCGCGACTATGCACAAGCCTACCGCCGCGCCAACGATCGCGTCCTGAGCTTGTATGACGGCGCGGTCGATGCAGCGGTGCCGCGGCCGGCGACAGGCCATCATGCCGATCCAGTCCTCGATCGTGCCGTGACCGTGCTCGGCCCGGCAATGGCCGCCTATACGAAGAGCGAGCTCGGCTACGCAACCGACCTCGATTATCGCCTGTTGAACAGGTCCGTCAGCCGCAAGTGGGATTTCGGCTCGAGCCCGCAGCGCCAGGGATATGCCGGCGCGCTCGACGATCTCGAGGATGCGCGCGCCCTCAGGCCTTCACTCGCCATCCTGTTTGCGACTGGCGAGACCGACCTCGTCACGCCTTATGCGACGTCGCGCTACCTCATCGACCAGATGAAGCCACTTGATGGCGCAACGCCTGTTGCCATGACCGTCTATGCGGGCGGCCACATGATGTATCTACGCCGCGCATCTCGCGCTGCACTCGCAGCCGACGCCAGGGCGCACTATGCGGGCCAACTCGGGACGGCCCGGTGAGCAGCGCCACGAGCAGAACAGCGCGAAACCGCGCGCGGCCATGAAGCCGTCAAAACTCGCACGCATCTGGTTCCTTATGCATAGAACAGTCCTATCGTCGGTCGCCCGCCGCGTCAGGCTCGCGGCCCTTGTCGCACTGATCGGATCAGCCCAAGCAATGATGTCAACGAACGCCGGCGCGGCACCGCCGCCCAAGGTCGCCCCGGCACCCACGGCCGCCATCATGACCGGGGCTGCCAAGCTCGTCGGCTCCGACTTCGCCGCCATCGCCGGGCGCCGCGTCGGTCTCGTCACAAATCACACCGCCCGTGTCGACGGCGCGCATCTGGCGGACGTCCTAGCCGACGCTCCGAATGTGACGCTTGCAGCGATACTTGCGCCCGAGCATGGCTTTCGCGGCGCAGCCGAAGCCGGCGCGTCGGTCGACGACGGCCGCGACAGCCGCACGGGTGTTCCGATATTCAGCCTCTACGGCGCAACCAAAAAGCCGACCCAGCGCATGTTGCGCAACCTCGACGTACTCGTGTTCGATATCCAGGATATCGGTGCGCGGTTCTACACCTATATCTCGACGATGGGTCTTGCAATGCAGGCCGCCGCCGAAGCCGGCATACCCTTCGTCGTCCTCGACCGGCCCAATCCGCTTGGCGGCACCGACGTCTCGGGCTTCGTGCTCGAGAAGCCGCTCGCCTCGTTCGTCGGTCAGTATCCGATCCCGATCGTTCACGGCATGACGGTCGGAGAACTGGCGCGCATGATCAAGGGCGAAAGGATGCTGCCCGGTCTCGACCGGCTCGACCTCGTCGTGATCGAAATGACCGGATGGCAGCGCGGCATGCGCTGGCCCGACACCGGCCAGACCTGGATCGCGACCAGCCCCAACATTCCGAGCTTCGCGTCAGCCCTCGTCTATCCCGGAATCGGCGTCGTCGGCGAACTCGCGGTCAACGAAGGACGCGGCACGCCCGAGCCGTTCACGGTGTTCGGCGCCCGGTGGTTCGACGGCCGCCTAGCCGCCGACCGATTGAATGCCCTCGCCCTTCCGGGTGTCCGCTTCGAAGGCGTCAGCTACACGCCCCGCTCGATCCCAGGGGTTGCGACGAACCCTCGGTTCCTCGGCCAGAAGATCTCGGGCGTTCGCCTCGACGTGACCGACGTCGACCGCTTCGCGCCGCTCGAAACCGGGATGCACGCGATCGCAGAGGTGTATCGCCAGGCGCCGACCAGGGAGCGTGCCGCCTTGTTCCCGAACGTCGCCATGTTTCACGCGATCGCCGGCACGCGGCGGCTGATGGCGATGATCAAGGCCGGCAAGTCGGGTGCGGAGATCGTCGCGGCCTGGCAACCGGAGGTGAGCGACTTCAAGCTGCGGCGCGCGCCCTATCTGATCTACTGAGGGCCTGCTGCATCGGGCCTCAATGTTCGCCCCGATAGACGGTCCGGGAAAGTCGCCAGGATCTGATCCAGGGAACGGTCGCGGATGCCGCAGCGGCTCCCTCCTGGCGCCGGCCCGCAGCGTCGGGCCGCGGCCTCACCCCCTGCACAGCTCGCGTCTTCTGACGACGGAACGATCGTCCCCGCGACGCTGGCATCGTCCGCCGCCACTCTGGTACAGTCGCAACCGATGTATGTCCTTTGGCGCGGCGATCACCTTCAACGACTGCGGCTCCTTTCGGGCCTGATCCTGTTTGCGTTCGCGGCCACGCACTTCCTCAATCATGCCCTGGGGCTGATCAGCGTCGATCTGATGCAGCAGGTCCAGCAATGGCGCTGGGCCGTGACGCGATCGACGCTCGGCACCGCGGTCCTCGGAACGGCTCTCGTCGTTCACATCGCGCTGGCACTGCGGAAGCTCGCGACACGCACCACGCTGCGCATTCCAAACTGGGAAATGGTGCAACTCGTCCTTGGTCTTTCGATCCCGTTCCTGCTGCTTGGCCATATCGTCAACACGCGGATTGCCCACGACGTGTTCGGCGTCAACGACCTCTATGTCTACGAACTGATCCGGCTATGGCCGGGCAGCGCCATCGACCAGACCGTTCTGCTCCTTCTGGTCTGGATACACGGTTGCATGGGCATTCACTTCTGGCTGCGGCTGGTGCCGCGCTATAGGCGCATGACGAGTGTGCTGCTCGCCGTCGCCATCTTCGTGCCGATCGCGGGCCTTGGCGGGTTCATGTCGGCCGGCCGATCGATGCAACAGGTCATCCAGGACCCGAGCCTGTTTGAAAACATCAAGACACTGACGCGGTGGCCGAGCGATGAAGATGCCGCGACGATGGCCAACCTGCGTACGCTGCTGCGCGTCGAATACGCCTTGCTGCTCGCCATTGCCGCCGCCTATTTCGTCCTGACCCACGTCGTTCGCATGCGCGGGCCGAAGGTGACCGTCATCTACCAGGGCGGTCCGAAAGTGACCGTTCCCGCCGGCCCGACATTGCTCGAGATCAGCCGCCGCTCGCATGTGCCGCATTCCTCGGTCTGTGGCGGCCGCGCGCGATGCTCGACATGCCGCGTGCGCATCGATCGCGGCTCCAAGTCGCTCGCACCGCCGAAGTTCGCCGAGATCATCACGCTCGCCAGCATCCGCGCGCCGGGCAACGTGCGGCTCGCCTGCCAGATCCGGCCGACCGGTTCGATCACCGTTACGCGGCTCCTAAATTACGCCAGCACGGGGCCGCAGTCGGTCGCGCTTTCGGAGGCCAATGCGCATGGTGTCGAGATCTCGCTCGCCGTGGTGTTCGTCGACATGCGCGATTTCACCCAGTTGTCCGAGAATCGCTTGCCTTTCGACATCGTCTTCATCTTGAACGAGTTCTTCAGCGTCGTCGGCACGGCCATCGCCAAGCACGATGGGCGCATCGACAAATTTCTCGGCGATGGATTGCTCGCCGTCTTCGGTGAACACAGCGGTATCGAGATCGGTTGCCGTCAGGCGCTGCGCGCGGCGCGCGACATCGACCTCGCACTCGACCACGTCAACGCCAAGCTCGCCGACGAATTGGGCCGCTCACTTCGTGTCGGCATCGGCATCGATGCTGGACAGCTGGTGCTCGGCCGGATCGGTTTCGGGGAAACGAGCGACCTGACCGTGATCGGAAGCCCGGTCAACATCGCGAGCCGCCTCGAGGCGCTGGCAAAGGAAAAATCGTTCCAGCTCGTGCTGTCGCGCAAGGCTGCGGATTTTGCCGGCTGGACGCCCGCAAGTGAATTCACGACGACGGTACAGGTTCGCGGCGTCGCCCGACCGGTCGAGGTGATTGGCGTCAAGCGCGGACGCGATCTGCCCGCGACGATACTTTCGCCGGCGTCCGATCTCGCCGCCAAGGCGGCGCGGGCGGGCCGCACGTCAGGCGCTGCGTGAGCCTGCAATCGATGGCTCTCGTGAACATCATCCAGACGACGACCGGCAACACCCGCCGAATCGGACAACACTACTCGCGAACGGCGGCCGCGGTTCCGGCTGACGCTGCCTCGGGCCTGAAACGTCGCGCAAGAAGCCCGTAGCGCGGAGCTGCGACGACAGAGACCGCCAGGATGACGCCGCTGACGACCGCGATCATGCCGCTCGCCGCCAGCGAATGTTCGTGGCCGAACCACATCGGCCCGAACGCCGCCAAGAGATAGCCCGCGATGGCGGAAATGGCGGCAAGGACGAGGCTGATCGCGACTTGCGTCGATAGCCGGTCGGTCAAGAGCCGCGCGGATGCGGCGGGGCAGATGAACATCGCGATCACGAGGATCGATCCGACGGCCTCGAACGCGGCGACCGCAACGATGCCGACGACGAACATCAGCGCGAGATCGATGCGTCCCGCCGGGAAGCCGAGCGCGCTCGCGAGCGCCGGATCGAACGAGGCAAGCTTCAGTTCCTTCCAGAATAGAGTAACCACGACAGACGTGAACACAAACGCGCCGAAGAGCGTCCACACCTCGCGCGGCAGTTCCTCCCAGACAGCAGGGTCCAGCAGGGACGCCAACGTCGTCGGTGCCAGCCAGATGATGTCCTCGAGCTGGCCGTAGAGCACGCACTCGGCATCGAGGTCGATGTTTCGTGCGGCCGCCTGCTCCATCATGACGACGCCCGCGGCGAACATGATCGAGAAGACGACCGCCATCGCGGTGCCAGCGTCCAGTCGCCCATAGCGGCGGACAAGCTCGATCAAAACCACCGCGGTCAGCGCCGCCGCGGCAGCGCCGATGAAAACCGGCCACGTGGCGCGCGAACCCCAGATGAGGAAAGCGATCACGATGCCCGGAAGCACGGCATGTGAAACCGCGTCGCCCATCAGGCTCTGCCGGCGCAGAACCAGGAAGTTGCCGATCAGCGCGCAGGCGAGCGTCGCAAAGAGCGCCGCGAGCATCGCCGGCAGATCGAGTTGCAGGAACGTCGAAAGCTTCACCGCGAAAACCGTCCTCCATGTCCGCGCATCAGCATGGATGCGCACTCGCCATCGGCTCGTTCGTAAGCGGCAGCTTGCCGCCACGGCGCAACTCGTCTTCGAGACGGCTGACAAGATCGGGGTCGAGCACGTGCTCGACGAGATCGGCGGATCGATGCACGTGGCTCGGCGTCAGATCCGCATGCGAAATGAGGAATGCCTCCCAGAGCCGGTGGTTCCGCGTCACGCGCCGTGCCTCATCGAGACCGTCGCTGGTCAACCGCACCTCGCCGCCCCTCCGCGACACGAAACCGCGCGCGGCAAGCGAGAGCAACACGACGGCGCGGCGCGGCGGCGACCACGATCGCGTGATGGACAACGAATCGATTTCGACCGCACGGACCGCCTCGGCAACGGAACCGGGAGCGCGTGCCGCTTCGCCGGCTTCGTAGGCGCGGCGCAGAACGTGCTGAGTCTCGATATCGAGGCTTAAGAGTGCGTGGCGCACGAAGCCCGAGAGCACGCCACGGCGCGGCGCGAACACCAGACTGAACAGGAAAACCGCGCCTGCCACGAGAACGATGACGCCGCCTGCCGGGAAGCGAGGCATCAACGCCGAGAGGGCGGCGCCGACATAGCCGCTGCCGGCGCCGAAGAGCCCCGCGACGATCGTCATGCGCGCCAGCTTCTCCGTCCAGAACCGTGCGGCAGCCGCCGGTATGACGATCATGGCGATGACCAGGATGAGGCCGACAGCTTGCAGGCCGATGACCGTGACGATGACGACGAGGCCCATCAGTGCGAGATCGATGCGCCCGACCGGCCAGCCCTGTGCCGTCGCGAAATCGGGATCGAAACAGAGCAGCCGAAATTCCTTGAAGAGCAGAACCACGCTCGCGACGACGAGCGAGGCAACGATCGCGATGACAATAGCGTCGGCTTCGCTCATGGCCGCGGTCTGGCCGTAGATGAATTTGGCGATGCCGCCTTCCGCTCCCGTGCCGAGAGTCTGGATGTAGCTCAGGAGAACGAAGCCTAGGCCAAAGAAGACGCTCAACACCGCGCCCATCGCGGCATCTTCGGGGAGGCGCGTGTGGCGCGACATCACGTGCACCGCGCCGACGCCCGCGATGCCGGCAAGGCCGGCACCGGCGAGCAGAACCGGCAGACTGCGGCCCTCGACGCCGAGCGCCACGGCCGCGAGAAACGCAAGGCCGATACCCGGCAGCGTCGCGTGGCTCAGCGTATCGCTCATCATCGCACGCTTGCGCAGTACCGCGAACGTGCCGACGATCCCCGATGCGAAACCGAGCACGGCAACGCCGATCATGACGAGGCTGGTATTGTAGCCGCCACCGAGGGCAAGCACCGTTGCGACGCGCGCGAGGCCCGGCCAATCCATGCTGTCGAGGGCAGCCAACATCATCACTTCTGCCCCGCCACATCTGAGAGGGCCTGGGAAACGGCGTCGAGCAGCGTCAGCCGGCCGCCGTACGTGCGCTGCAGGTTGCGCGCGTTGAACGTTTCGGCGATCGGCCCCGCGGCAATGATGCGGCCATTCAGCAGCATCACATGATCGAAATAGTCCTCGACGGTGGACAGGTCGTGATGGACCACGACAACGGTGCGACCGGCGGTGCGCAAGGTTCTGAGCACGTCGACGATCGCCGCCTCTGTCGCCGCATCGACGCCGGCGAACGGCTCGTCCATGAAATAGAGATCCGCTTCCTGCGCCAGCGCGCGGGCGAGAAAGACGCGCTGTTGTTGGCCGCCGGAGAGCTGACTGATCTGTCGATCGGCGAAATCGGCCATGCCGACCTGATCGAGCGCGGCGCGGGCCGCCTCGACGTGCCGACGTGTCACCGGCCGCAACCAACCGAGCATGCCATAGCGGCCCATCGTCACGACTTCGAGCGCGGAGACGGGAAAATCCCAATCGACGCTCCCACGTTGCGGGACATATCCGACCCTCCGACGGACGTCCGCCAGCGGTTTCCCCCAGAACACGGCACCACCCGCGGCGACCGGAATGAGACCCAGCACCGCCTTGAGAAGTGTCGACTTGCCGGCGCCATTCGGACCGACGATGGCGACAAGTGACGATGCGGGCGTTTCATATTCGACATCCCACAGCACCGGCTTGCTGCCGTAGGCAACCGTCAGGCTGTGCACCGACATCGGGCTCTGGGCGCTATGTTCCGGCCGGCTTGCGATCGGCGTTCGCGGTGCTGCTGGGTGGTCTGGCAGGATCATGCTGTCATCTCGCTACGATGGCCGCCAGCTTGCCGCCGTGGCCCTTGTCAGGCACGACACCGCCCAGCGCCCGGGCGATCAGTGTGACGTTGTGATCGATCATGCCGATATATGTTCCCTCGTAGCTTCCTGGCGGACCCATGGCGTCGGAATAGAGTTCGCCACCGATCTTGACGGCGTGACCGCGCGCGGCGGCCCCAGCGATCAATGCCCGGACACTGCGATCGGGGATCGTGCTCTCGACGAAGACAGCCGGGATGCGGCGCGTCGCGATGAGGTGGACGATCTCCTCGACACGCTTCAATCCCGCCTCGGACTCCGTCGATAGGCCCTGTATACCGATCACTTCGAGGCCGTAGCGCCGGCCGAGATAGCCGAAGGCATCGTGCGCGGTAACAAGAACGCGGCGGCCTTCGGGAACGCTCGCTATGGCGGCCTCGGCGTAGCGATCGAGATCGCGGAGCTTCTGTTCGTATCGCTCCGCGTTGCGCCTGTAATCGTCAGCACCTTCGGGATCTCTTTCGGCGAGACGGTCACTGACGACGGCGACGGCCTTGGCCCATGCGAGCGGGTCCATCCACACGTGCGGATCGGCGTGACCACCTGGGGCATCGTCGCTCGCCAACAGTTGATCACGTGGCAGAAGCGCCGATACGGCGTGCACCGCATGCCCCGCCTGGCCGATCCTTTCGAGCGCATCCGACATCTTGCCCTCGAGCAATAGGCCGTTGAAGAACGTGATGTCGGCGTTGAGGATTGCCGCCATATCCGAGCGCGTCGCCTTGTAAAGGTGGGGGTCGACGCCTTCGCCCATGAGCTGGCGCACGGCCACGCGCTCACCACCGACGTTGCGGACGATGTCGGCGATCATGCCCGTGGTGGCGACGGCTTGAAGTTTCGTTTCGGCCGCTGCCGGGTTGGAAATCGAGCCCGCCGCATATGCTGCCGCCTGGAAACCGAACACCAATGTCGTGAAGGCCGAGATGAGTGCGAGTGCGATCGCGAACCGCGCGATTGCGCGATGCGGGTCAACCTCTGCTTCGCCGATTGCTGCGGTAGCCGAGCAGATGGGTGCCGTCATCGCCAAATTTCGAAGTGCGGCACGGCGGTAAGCAGATTGCATTTTTCGTCGTCTCCTCTGACCCGGCGAAGCGAAACGGAAATCGGCGCTGCATCTTTCGACACCGCACCATCGTTGCAACGACCGAAGCACGGTCCCCAGTCGTCACGACATCGCACCCGACGCCTGCCCCGGCGCAGCAACCCAACCGAAGGCGTCACCAAAATTGGCGGCCCGAATACGTGGCGACCGTCTCGATGACGCATGCAGATGCGTCGGGTAATTCAACCGTCCGCATCGCCCAAGTTCCCCGCGATCGGCAACCGGCTACGAACCAGGCACCGTCCTGAATATAGCCTTGGCTAATTGTATGTCTAGGGGCGCAAACCTTAAGCAAGGGCTGATCCTGCTAAACCGTCACTTTGTCGCGGTGAACTCCTGCCGGATCGAGAGCGGCGCGGTGGACGCGCCCCGGTCGCGACCGCCGCCGGGCACATGTGGCCTCGGCGATGGCGGGCGGTAACTCGACGCTTTACGACACTTGTACCGGCGACGATAAACGACGGATGACGGGGAGTATAGACGAGGGTATAATCATGCGCCCATGTTGATGTAAGTGGCTGCCACTGACCAAATCTTATCATTTGGCGATGTGATGTGTTGCCGCGACATCTGCCTCCTTCTTATCGGACGCCGGCCATGACCACGAAGCGCCAGAACATTAGACAGACATCCGACGGGACGGCTTCTGCCTCTCGGAACAGCACCTCGCGCCATCGTGCTGCCCCTAGACATGTCGTCACCGAGGCGCCCCCACCGCCGTTCGAGACGTCTGCGACGCCCCCCCCACCCCAAACGGAATTGATTGATCCCGCCGCGCAGGTCGAGAGTTTCCGGCAGGTCAGGGCCGCACGCCGGACGGAGCGAGTCGAAGATTATGTCGAGCTGATTGCCGACCTGATCGACGACGGCGGCGAGGCACGTCAGGTCGATATCGCAGCCCGCCTCGGCGTCACCCAGCCGACCGTTGCGAAGATGCTGAAAAGGCTAATGGACGATGGGCTCGTCACGCAGCGGCCATATCGCGGCATCTTTCTGACCGATGCAGGCCGAGCACTTGCCGAAGAGAGCCGCGCGCGCCACCAGATCGTCGAAACCTTTCTGCGCGCCCTCGGCATCAGTTCTGAAACGGCGCGGCGCGATGCGGAGGGTATCGAGCATCACGTGAGCCCCGAGACGCTCAAAGCGTTCGCGGCGTTCTCGGAGAACTTTCGGTCGAAATGAATTCATGGGTGGTCGCAAGCCGACGCGACGGTTGCGGCAGGCACGCCACGGCTCCGCTCATCGCGCCCCGGCTCGTCTGTCTCAGAAGACCCTGCGCGACGCGCGGGAGAGGGTGAACCCGTGCCTCTTGGCATTGAAACATGTGAGGCCGGCCACTTCCGAGGTGCACGTGAAGCCCAGATGCTGCCAAACGCTCCCGTAGCTCAGTTGCGGCAATTCGTCGTTGGCAACAGTATCGCCGGCACATAGGAGTTCGCCGGTGCTCGCCGTCTGACCGACGGCGAAAGCCTGGCCCCAATCGAGATCGCATGACGCGGGTCTGGCCGGGACGGCGCCCGAAATCTGGCGGATGTCACAGCGTAGCACGGCAGGCGTACCGCCATTGCGAGCCACGTCCTGCTCGAGCATGCAGTGGATATTTCCCGAAGGCGTTCTAAACCCGACAAGCCCGGCTCCAGAACCACTTTGCGCGTAGGCGGAAGGCGCCAACGAGGCCGCCAGCAGCCCGAGGACCGCAACCCGCAAGCGGCACCCGACCGGCCAATGCCGTGGCAGGCGCCCTCGGATCCAGCCGATGGCGCGCGAACTCCGCGGACTACGCCCAGCTGACGTTTGCATTCGGCAACCCTCCTTATGAGTTGGTCGGAGGCCTGGTCGAACCGATTTGGTGGTGCCCGATAAGCGACCGGGAAACCCAAGGGCTGCGACGTGTTGGGCTGCTCGACGTTGGCAAGCCTGCCAGAGCACACGCAATGAGCCAACGAATTAGCCGCTGGAGCCGCTGTCTCGACGGCGTGGTGGCATCAGCGGCGAACCGCCCGCACCGTTCCAAATGCCGCGCTCGCGGCCTAGGGTGACGGAACGGATGAGAGAATGGTGATCCCTACGGGAGTCGAACCCGTCTTTTCAGATTGAAAATCTGACGTCCTAACCGATAGACGAAGGGACCGGAGTGGGTGACGGTATAGTCACGATTGGGGCGGCTTGGCAAGCCACGCAGGGCTGCAATTTCAATCAGCCGCGATTGGTGGCGGCGCGTGGATCGGCCGCATCCTCGATTGTCAGTTCGATGCGGTTGCGCCCACCCCAGGTGTCGCGCCGGATGTGCCCCGCCACATGCAACGGCAATCCGCCCGACGCGAGCAGGAATTCCCCGAGCGGCTGGCTCGCCGCCCGAAATGCGATGGCATCAATTCTGGATCCATCGGCGGCTTCGAGAACGCACCTGACGTGCGCTTCGCCGACGACCTTGGCGAACTTGACCCGGTGGGCCGGAAAGACGAAGCGGGGCTGCGGATTGCCCTGGCCGTAGGGGCCAGCGCGTTCCAGCAGGTCGATCAGATCGCTATTAGCCGCGGCCGGCTGCAACGCGCCGTCGACTTCGAGCGCGGCGGCTTCGCGCACCGCCTTCGCCGTCGTGCGCAATCGTTCGTTGAAGAAGGCGGCAAGATCGTCCAGCCGGTCACGGGCGACCGTCAGGCCGGCCGCCATGGCGTGGCCGCCCCCCTTGACGAGCAGTCCCGCCGCCACGGCCGCCCGCACCGCGCCGCCGATGTCGACGCCCGCCACCGAGCGCAGCGATCCGGTGCCCTGTTGTCCGCCCGCATTCTGCCCCGGCCGCCCCTCCTCCCAGGCGATCACGCACGAGGGCCGCCGGAAGCGCTCCGTCAGACGGCTCGCGACCAGGCCGACGACGCCCTTGTGCCAGGCGTCCGAGCCGACGAGGACGATCGGCATATCGGGATCGTTCTCGACGCGATGATCGGCTTCCGCCATCGCCTGCTCGAGCATCTCGGTTTCGATTGCCTTGCGCTCGCGATTGAGTTTGTCGAGAAGGGCCGCGATGCGGGCCGCCTCGGTTGCATCCGCCCCCGCGAGCAGACGCGCGCCGAGCGCCGCATCGCCGATACGGCCGCCTGCGTTGATGCGCGGCCCGAGGATGAACCCGAGATGATAGGGCGTCGGCGCGCTGTCGAGGCCCGCGGCATCGAACAGCGCCTTGAGGCCGATGTTGCGACGCTGACGCATGACCTTCAAACCCTGGGTGACGTAGGCGCGGTTCAGCCCCTGCAGGGGAACGACGTCGCAAACGGTCGCCAGTGCGACGAGATCGAGATCGTCGAGGAGCGATGGCGCACCCTGGTCCGATGCACCCGCCGAGCCCATGGCCCGGAGTGCGCGCTGCGTCGCGACCAGCACCATGAACACCACGCCTGCCGCGCAGAGATGTCCGAGCCCCGAAAGATCGTCCTGGCGGTTCGGATTGACGACAGCAACCGCGGCGGGCAGGACCGCATCCGCCTGATGATGATCGATGATGATGACGTCGGTCTGAAGCCGCCTTGCCACCTCGAGTGGCTCGAAACTCGTCGTCCCGCAATCGACGGTCACGATCAGCTTTGCGCCCTCGGTCACGAGTTGCTCGATCGCGGCTGGGTTGGGGCCATATCCCTCGAAGATGCGATCGGGGATATAGATGCGCGTCGGCACGCCGTGATGATCGAGGAAGCGCTTCATCAGCGCCGACGAGCAAGCTCCATCGACGTCGTAGTCGCCGAAGATCGCGACCGGTTCGCGGCGGCTGACGGCATCGGCGAGGCGCTGGGCGGCGGCATCCATGTCGCGCAGCGTGCTGGGGTCCGGCATCAAGGCGCGTATGGTCGGATCGAGAACCGTCTCAACATCGTCGAGGCCGACTCCGCGCGCCGCGAGCACGCGGCCCAGTATTTCCGGCAGACCATGGCGCTGGCCGATGGCGTCGGCAATCAAGCGCGTTTCAGGTGCGAGGCGTTCGCGCCAGACGAAACCGCGTACCGATTGCCGAACGCCCAAGAACGCGGCGTCGCCCGCATCACCGGGTACGGCCGCGGGTGCCTGCGCCGTCTGTCCCTCGGACAGTTGGACCATCTCGCCCCGTGCTTTCTCGCCCCGTACTTTCTCGCCCTGCGCCTTTTTTGCCGTCGCTTGTGCCATCGCCCACTCCCTCGCACGAGTTGTAGGTCGATTCGATCACGCCGCCGAACTGCCGGGGGTAACGTCCCTGGGGACAAGAGGCCCTGGCCGCGAAGCGATACTCCCTACAGGGAGCCGGCCGGATGGGCTGTTCTCAGCTGCGCCATCCGACTCCCCTTCGGGGAGCCGGCCGGATTGGCTTTTTTTGCTCGCGCCATCCGACTCCCCTTCCGGGGAGCCGGCCGGATGGCGCTGGTCATGCAGCTGTCGTTAGTGGTTCCAGCACTCCAGCCACACAGCGGCCGCCAGCGACGATCCGCACTCCAGCGGCGAAGCCGCTCAGGCGCCAAGGGCGCCCGGCGCAGGCGCCGCCCACGCGGAGGCCCGCGCGAAGCGCGGAATAGCCGTGAGCGAAAAAATCCGGCCACATAGCCGCCATTGGCGATGCGGGCACTCCAGCGCC